>JASHQG010000556.1 GCA_030037665.1 Acetobacteraceae bacterium | reverse complement strand
TCCGCGAAGTGCGGCGCGACATCGCGCGCATCAAAACCATTCAGGCAGAGAAGCGACGCTCTGCCGTCGCGAAGTAGGAGACTGGCGCGAGATGCCGAAGCGCGTTCTCTCTGGCCGGGTGACCAGCGACAAGATGGACAAGACCGTCACGGTCCTGGTCGATCGCCGCGTCATGCACCCGATCTACAAGAAATTCATCCGCCGCTCGAAGAAGTACGCGGCGCATGACGAGGCGAATCTGTGCAAGGTCGGCGATGTGGTGCGCATCGAGGAGTGCCGCCCGATCAGCAAGCGCAAGACCTGGCTGGTGATCGAGCGCAACGGCGAGGCGCTTGCCGGCAAGGCTGAAGGAGCCGTGGCATGATCAGCGTCGAGACCAATCTGGAAGTGGCCGACAATTCCGGTGCGCGCCGCGTGCAGTGCATCAAGGTGCTGGGCGGCTCGAAGCGCAAGACCGCCTCGGTTGGCGACGTGATTGTGGTCGCGGTGAAGGAGGCGATCCCGCGCGGCAAGGTCAAGAAGGGCGACGTGGCGCGGGCCGTGATCGTGCGCACGGCGTTTCCCGTGCGGCGCCCGGATGGCAGCGCGATCCGATTCGACCGCAACGCGGCCGTGTTGATCAGGCAGCAGGAGCCAATCGGCACCCGCATTTTCGGGCCAGTCGTTCGCGAGCTGCGCGGGCGCGGGTTCACCAAGATCATGTCGCTCGCGCCGGAGGTGCTGTGAGATGGCGGCGCGTATCCGCAAGGGCGACACGGTGCAGGTGATCAGCGGCGTCAACAAGGGAGTCCGCGGCGAGGTGCTGCGTGTGTTCCCCCGGGCCGACCGCGCGCTGGTGCAGGGCGTGAATGTCGTGACGCGCCACGTCAAGCAGACCCGAATGGGCCAGGAAGCAGGCCTCATCCAGCGTGAGGCGTCGATCCATCTGTCGAATCTGATGCTCGTCGACCCGAAGAGCGAAAAGCCGACCAAGGTTGGGTTCCGCTTCGTCGGCGAGGGTGAACAGCGTCGCAAGGTGCGCTTCGCCAAGGCGACCGGCGAAGTGCTCGAGACCTGAGAGGCACAGCATGAGCGGAAGCAAGACAGGCTCGAAGAAGTCGGCTGCGAAGGCGCCGGCGAGGGGCAAGGGGTCAGCGCAGGCGCCGAAGGGGCAGGCGCGCGGCGGGCGGGGCGCGGCGGAAGCGACGCCGACGCGCACCGTCGATGCGCCGGCGGGCGTGTCGGAAGCCGCGGCCTCGCCGTCCGAGATGCCGCGGCTGTACAAGCGCTATATCGAGGAGATCCGGGCAAAGTTGCAGCAGCAGTTCGACTACAAGAACCCGATGCAGGTGCCCCGGCTGGAGAAGATTGTCATCAATATGGGCGTCGGCGAAGCCACGGCCGACCAGAAGAAGCTGGACAACGCTGTTGTCGAGCTGACGCTGATCAGCGGGCAGAAGCCGGTGAAGACGATGGCGAAGAAGGCGATCGCCGGCTTCAAGATCCGCAAGGGCCTGCCGATCGGCTGCAAGGTCACGCTCCGCAAGGCGCGCATGTATGAGTTCATGGACCGGCTGATCACCATCGCCTTGCCGCGCGTGCGTGACTTCCGCGGCTTTGCCGGCAAGGGCTTTGACGGGCGTGGCAATTTCGCAATGGGGATGCGGGAGCAACTGGTGTTCCCGGAGATCAACTACGACCGGGTGGATGAGACGCGCGGGATGGATATCCAGTTCGTCACCACCGCACGCACGGACGAAGAAGCGAAGGCACTCTTGAGGGCCTTCGATCTGCCGTTCGCCAACTGAGTTTTGGGAAAACCGTCGGATCGTTTCCGACAGGTTCCGGAGGTAAAGAGAGACAGGATGGCCAAGACGTCTCAGGTCAACCGAAATGCCATGCGCGAGCGCAAGTCGCTTCGCGACAAGGCGAAGCGCGACGCGCTGCGCAAGATCGTGCATGACCGCTCACTGCCGGTCGAGGACCGCTTTACGGCGACGCTGAAGCTGGCGCAGTTGCCGCGCAATGGCGCGGAAGTGCGCGTGCGTCTGCGCTGCGAGCTGACCGGCCGTTCGCGCGGCAATTACCGCAAGTTCAAGCTGTGCCGCATCAAGCTGCGCGAGCTGGCGAGCGAGGGGCAGATTCCCGGGATGGTTAAGGCAAGCTGGTAAGGGGCACGGCGATGATGTTATCCGATCCCCTGGGGGATATGCTGACACGGATCCGCAACGCCCAGCGCGCGCGTCATTCGACGTGCGTGGCGCCGGCGTCGAAGTTGCGGGCCAACGTGCTGGACGTGCTGAGGCGCGAAGGTTTCATCCGCGGCTTCGCGGCGGAGGAACTGCGACCTGGCGTTTCGCAGCTGCGCATCGAGCTGAAATACAACGAGGGTGAGCCGGTGATCAAAGAGATCCACCGCGTCTCCAAGCCAGGCCGGCGCGTGTATTCGAAGATCAAGGAGATGCCGCGGGTCTATGCCGGCCTTGGCGTCTCCATCCTGTCCACGCCGCGAGGCGTGTTGAGCGATGCCGAGGCTCGCGCTGCCAATGTCGGCGGCGAAGTCCTTTGCCGCGTGTTCTGACGGAGAGGCAAGCGATGTCGCGCGTCGGGAAATATCCGGTGGACCTGCCGCAGGGCGTGCAGGTGGCGATTGCCGGCAACATCCTGTCCGCCAAGGGGCGGTTGGGCGAACTGAAGATGCCCTTGTCGGACCTCGTGGACATCAAGGTCGACGCCAACCAGGTCGTCGTCGCGCCGAAGGGCCCGGAGACGCGGTCGCGTATGATGTGGGGCACCACGCGGGCGCTGATCGCCTGCATGGTGCGTGGCGTCTCGCAGGGTTATTCCAGATCGATGGAGATCACCGGCACCGGCTATCGCGCAGCGGTCGCCGGCAAGAACCTGGAGCTGAACCTCGGCTTTTCGCATCCGGTGGTTTTCCCGATTCCGGATGGGATCAAGGTGACGTGCGAGCGGCCGACGGCGATCAAGGTGGAAGGCGTCGACAAGCGCCTGGTCGGCCAGGTCGCGGCGGAAATCCGCGGCTTCCGGCCGCCCGAGCCGTACAAGGGCAAGGGTGTCCGCTACGCCGATGAACAGATCCGGCGCAAGGAAGGCAAGAAGAAGTAAGATGAGCGCGTTGCAGGACATGCGGAAGCGTCGGCGTCAGCGTCTGCGTTTCCAGTTGCGCCGCAAGTCGGGCGGACGGCCGCGGTTGTCCGTGTTCCGCTCGGGCAAGAACATCTATGCGCAGGTGATCGACGACAGCCAGGGCCGCACGCTCGCGGCGGCGTCAACGCTCGACAAGACGCTGCGTGGCGCGCTGAAGACCGGTGCCGACAAGGCGGCCGCGGCCGCGGTCGGCAAGTTGCTGGCCGAGCGTGCGTTGGCGGCGGGCATCAAGGACGTGGTGTTCGACCGTGGCGCTTATCTGTACCACGGCCGCGTCAAGGCGCTGGCCGACGCTGCCCGCGAAGGCGGGCTGGCGTTCTGAGGAGAGACGAACGTGGCACGTGAACCAAGGGAAGGCGGGCGGTCGCGCGATCGGGACCGCGAGCGCGAACGGGACGCCGACGACGGTCTGATCGACAAGCTCGTCACCATCAACCGCGTCGCCAAGGTGGTGAAGGGCGGGCGCCGCTTTGCGTTCGCCGCGCTGGTTGTCGCCGGCGACCAGAAGGGCCGCGTCGGCTGGGGTCACGGCAAGGCGCGCGAGGTGCCGGAGGCGATCCGCAAGGCGACCGAGCGTGCCAAGCGCAGCATGATTCGTGTGCCGATGAAAGAAGGCCGCACGCTGCACCATGACGTGGAAGGCCGCTTCGGGGCGGGTAAGGTGGTGCTTCGCACAGCGGTGGCCGGCACCGGAATCATCGCCGGCGGTCCGCTGCGTGCGGTGTTCGAGACCCTGGGCATCGGCGATGTCGTGGCCAAAAGCCTCGGCAGCCGCAATCCGCACAACATGGTCAAGGCGACATTCAACGCGCTGCACCGCTGCGCGTCGCCGCGTTCGGTTGCGACGCGGCGTGGCAAGAAGGTCGCTGAGTTGTTCCAGCGTCGCGACGCCGCACCGGCGCAGCCGGAGGAGGGTGCCAGTGCCTAAGCTACGCGTGACGCAGACCCGCTCTCCGGCGGGCCGCAAGCCGGGGCAGAAGGAGACGCTGGTCGGCCTCGGCCTGAACCGGCTGTGGCGGACACGCGAGCTGGTCGATACGCCCTCGATACGCGGCATGATCCGCAAGGTGTCCCACCTCGTGAAGGTGGAGGAGCTGTCCTGAGATGAAGCTCAACGAACTGCGTGACAATCCGGGTGCGCGGCTGAAGTCGAAACGGCTGGGCCGCGGGATCGGGTCCGGCAAAGGCAAGACGTCCGGCAAGGGCGTGAAGGGCCAGCTGGCCCGCGCCGGCGTCTCGATCAACGGTTTCGAGGGCGGGCAGATGCCGATCTACCGCCGCCTGCCGAAGCGCGGGTTCAGAAACCTCTTCCGCAAGGAATACACGCCCCTCAATCTCGGCACGCTGGAGGCGGCGATTGCGGCCGGCCGGATCGACGCTGGCGCGGAGATCACCGAGGCGACGCTGACCGAGGCGGGTCTCGTGCGCGGCCGGCGCGACGGCGTGCGCCTGCTCGGCAAGGGCGAAATCACCCGGGCGGTGCGGATTACCGTGTCCGGTGCCTCGGCGTCCGCGAAGGCGGCGATCGAGAAGGCCGGCGGCACGGTGACGACGACGGTGGCGCCGAGGGAGGCAGACACCGCCACGGCCGGCTAACCGGTGCCGCCTAGCAGCAGCGGTCCGGGCGGCTGCACGGCGCGGACAAAGGACCCGTGGACATCCGCCGCGGCCGACCGCCCCTTACCCGGCGCTGTGCGCCGACCTCTCCCGCCAGAGGCGGGAGAGGTGTACAACGTCCGGCCACCTGACGAGGGTATTTTCCATGGCGTCTGCTGCCGAACAACTTGCGGCAAATCTGAATCTTGGCGTTTTCTCCAGGGCGACCGAGCTCAAGAAGCGCATCTGGTTCACCCTCGGTGCGCTGATCGTCTACCGGCTCGGGACCTACATCCCAATCCCCGGTGTCGATCCCTCAGTGATGAGCGAGATGCTGCAGCAGCACGGTGGCGGCATCCTCGGGATGTTCGACATGTTCACCGGGGGTGCGCTGCGCCGGCTTACGGTGTTCGCGCTGAACATCATGCCCTACATCAGCGCCAGCATCATCACGCAGCTGATGTCGGCCGCGATACCGTCCTGGGAGCAACTCAAGAAGGAGGGAGAGCAGGGACGGAAAAAGCTGAACCAGTACACGCGCTATCTGACCGTGGTCATCGCGATGTTCCAGTCGTATGGCATCGCCATCGGACTGCAGAGCATGCACGGCACGTTCGGTCCGGCCGTGCCCAATCCGGGGTTCTTCTTTACCTTCACCTGCGTCGTCACGCTGGTCGGCGGCACCATGTTCCTGATGTGGCTCGGTGAGCAGATCACCGCGCGCGGGGTCGGCAACGGCACCAGCCTCATCATCATGTCGGGCATCGTCGCCAATATGCCGACCGCGCTCGCGTCACTGCTGGATCTTGGCCGCACCGGCGCGCTGTCGCCGTTTTTCATCCTGGCCTTCCTGGTGCTTGCGGTGGCGACGATCACCTTCATCGTGTTCATCGAACGCGCCCAGCGGCGCATCCACGTGCAGTATCCCAAGCGCCAGGTCGGCAACCGCATGTTCGGCGGCGACGCGACCCATATGCCACTCAAGATCAACACCCCGGGCGTTATCCCGCCGATCTTCGCCAGCTCGCTGCTGCTGATCCCCGCGACGATCGCCGGGTTCTCGGGCGGCGGCGGACCGGCCTGGGTACAGGCCATCTCGACCTGGCTCGGCCAGGGCACGCCGCTCTACATGCTGCTCTATGCCGGGATGATCATTTTCTTTTCGTATTTCTACACCGCCGTCGTGTTCAATCCCGAGGAGACCGCCGACAACCTGAAAAAATACGGCGGTTTCATTCCCGGCATCCGCCCTGGCAGCGCCACGGCGGAGTATTTCGACAAGGTGCTGACCCGCCTCACCACGGTCGGTGGCCTTTATCTGGTCGCGGTCTGCCTGCTCCCGCAGGTGCTGATCACCGACTACAACCTGCCGTTTTATTTCGGTGGCACCTCGATCCTGATCGTGGTCTCCGTTACCATGGACACGGTTACGCAGATCCAGTCGCATCTGCTGGCACACCAGTATGAGGGGCTGATCCGCAGGGCGCGGGTGAGGGGGAAACGTTGAACCTGATCATTCTGGGGCCTCCAGGTGCCGGGAAGGGCACCCAGGCGAAGCGTCTGCAGGACCGGTACGGTATCGCACAGATATCCACCGGTGACATGCTGCGCGCCGAGGTCGCCGCCGGCTCCGCAATCGGCCGTGAGGCCAAAGCGGTGATGGAAGCAGGACAGCTCGTGTCGGATGCCATCCTGATCCGTATGCTGCGCGCGCGCATCGAGCGGCCGGATGCGGCGAAGGGCTTTATCCTGGATGGTTTCCCGCGCACCGTACCGCAGGCCGAGGCGCTCGATGGGATGCTCGGGGAGAAGGGCGAGAAGCTCGACGCGGTGATCCAGCTGAAGGTCGATGACGCCGCGTTGGTGGACCGTATCGCCGGCCGCTACACCTGCGCCAAATGCGGTGCCGGATATCACGACAGATACCAGCGCCCGCGCGTGGCGGGGGTCTGCGACGCCTGTGGCGCGACCGAGTTCATCCGCCGCGCCGACGACAACAGAGAGACGGTCACGGCCCGGCTGGCTGCTTACCACAGGCAGACGGCGCCGATCCTGCCGCACTATGCCGCGCAGGGCGTGCTGCGCGTGGTGGACGGCATGGCAGATATCGATGGCGTGACGCGCCAGATCGAACTGGCGCTCGAAGCGACGCCAGCCTGAGCGCGCGTGCCGGTCCGGGAGCCGGCGGCTCGCTGTGGACCAGCCGCGTACGTCGCGGTCGCCGATCAGGCGAGCGTCGGCGGGGAGGACGTCGAACGGCGCTGAGTGCGGGCGCACGCCGCCCGTGACGCCGACCAGCGGTCGTCATTTCTGCTCCCGCCATGCCGCCGGCACCGTTCGGGCCTCTCGTTGCGCCGGGCTGGCGAGGCACCCCCTTGCTGTGGCGTGTGTGGCCCACTATCTCCGGTCGCAACGTGTCGCGGGAAATTGATCGAGCCGCGTTGACTCTGAGGGCCCGGTCGGTTAAGTCCCGCCGCTCTGGCGCACCTCCCGGGCGGGGGTAATCGCGTGTGCGCGAGTTTTCCCCATTTGGGGCCATCGAAATCGCCCGACCGCAGTGCCGGGCCGACAGGAGTTACAGGGCGTGGCGCGTATTGCCGGCGTGAACATTCCGACCAACAAGCGGGTGACCATCGGCCTGCGCTATATCTACGGCATCGGCCCGACCAAGGCCGCCGAGATCTGCGGTAAGCTCAACATCCCCGACGAGCGGAGGGTGAACCAGCTCTCCGATGACGAGGTGCTGCGCATCCGTGAGCTGATCGACCGCGATTACCAGGTCGAGGGCGACCTGCGGCGCGAGGTCGCGATGAACATCAAGCGGCTGATGGACCTGGGGTGCTATCGCGGCCTCAGGCACCGCCGCGGCCTGCCGGTGCACGGCCAGCGGACGCACACCAACGCCCGCACCCGTAAGGGCAAGGCGGTGCCGATCGCCGGCAAGAAGAAGGTGACCAAGTAGGTCGCTTCGCCATCACCCACTTCACCAGGGCTTCGCCGGCCCCGTTTGCGGGCCGGCATGATTTTGGAACAGGATCAACATAGATGGCGAGAGCAGCCACCTCGACGCGTCCCCGTAGGAAAGAACGGAAGAATATCACGTCCGGCGTCGCCCACGTGGCGGCGACGTTCAACAACACGGTGATCACCATT
Source organism: Acetobacteraceae bacterium (assembly GCA_030037665.1). Lineage (GTDB taxonomy): Bacteria > Pseudomonadota > Alphaproteobacteria > Acetobacterales > Acetobacteraceae > JASHVB01. The sequence goes on along the minus strand of JASHQG010000556.1, from coordinate 14,329 downwards.
ACCGACGCGCAGGGCAACGCCATCGCCTGGTCGTCGGCCGGCAGCCAGGGCTTCAAGGGCAGCCGCAAGTCGACCCCTTATGCGGCGCAGGTGGCCGCAGAGGATGCGGGCAAGAAGGCTCGCGAGCACGGGATGGAAACGCTGGAGATCGAGGTCAGCGGGCCCGGTTCGGGTCGCGAGAGCGCGCTTCGGGCGCTCCAGGCGGTGGGCTTTGCGGTCACCGCCATCCGCGACATGACGCCGATCCCGCACAACGGCTGCCGTCCGCGCAAGCGCCGGCGCGTCTGATTCGAGGCCGGTGCGGGACGGCGCCCGCGCCGCTTGCTGCATGCAGCACATGAACCGTGCCGCCGCGCGGTTGCAGAGGTTATTGAGGTCATGGCCATCCGACAGAGCGCAGTAATCCAGCGAAACTGGCAGTCCCTGATCAAGCCCGAAAAGCTCGAGGTTGAGCCGGGCGCCGATCCGTCGCGCATGGCGACGGTCGTCGCCGAGCCGCTCGAGCGCGGTTTCGGGATGACGCTGGGCAACGCAATCCGCCGCATTCTGCTGTCGTCGCTGCAAGGTGCGGCGGTGACCGCGGTGCAGATCGACGGTGTGCTGCACGAATTCAGCAGCATTCCCGGCGTGCGCGAGGACGTCACCGACATCGTGCTCAACATCAAGCAGCTCGCGCTGCGTATGCACGGTGATGGGCCGAAGCGGATGACGCTGACGGCGACCGGCCCCGGCGAAGTACGCGCCGGCCAGATCCAGGCCGGGCACGATATCGACATCATGAACCCCGAGCTGGTGCTCTGCACGCTGGACGACGGGGTGAAGCTGGGCATGGAGTTCACGGTCAATCTCGGCAAGGGCTACGTGCCGGCGGCGGCGAACCGGCCGGAGGATGCCCCGATCGGGTTGATCCCGGTCGATGCGATCTACTCGCCGGTGCGGCGTGTGTCGTACCGCGTCGAGCCGACCCGCGTCGGCCAGGTGACCGACTACGACAAGCTGCTGCTGACCGTGGAAACCAATGGTGCGGTGACGCCGGAAGACGCGGTGGCTCTGGCGTCGCGCATTCTGCAGGACCAGTTGCAGCTCTTCATCAACTTCGAGGAGCCGCAGCAGATCCGCGCCGAGGAGCCGGAAGACAACCTGCCGTTCAACCGCAACCTGCTGCGCAAAGTGGACGAGCTCGAGCTGTCGGTGCGCTCAGCCAACTGCCTGAAGAATGACAACATCGTCTATATCGGTGATCTGGTGCAGAAGTCCGAGCAGGAGATGCTGCGGACCCCGAATTTCGGTCGCAAGTCGCTGAATGAGATCAAGGAAGTGCTGACCTCGATGGGGCTTTCGCTCGGCATGACAGTGCCGGGTTGGCCGCCGGAGAATATCGAGGACCTGGCGAAGCGGCTGGAAGAGCCGTTCTGATCCGGGTTCAAAGGGGACCAAACGATGCGTCACGGAATTGCCGGCCGAAAGCTTGGCGTCACCTCCAGCCACCGTCAGGCCATGTTCCGCAACATGGCCGCGGCGCTGATCAAGCACGAGCAGATCACGACAACCTTGCCGAAGGCGAAGGAATTGCGGCCGGTGGCGGAGAAGCTCATCACGCTGGGCAAGAAGGGCGGCATGGCGAACCGCCGCCAAGCTTACGCGCGGCTGCGTGACGATACCACTGTCGACAAGCTGTTCGGTCCGCTGGCGGACCGTTACCGCGGTCGAGCCGGTGGCTATTGCCGCGTGCTGAAGGCCGGCGTGCGCTATGGCGACGCCGCGGACATGGCCGTGATCGAACTGGTCGATCGCGATGTTGGCGCCAAGGGTCTCGACAGCGGGCCGGTGCAGACGGTCGAGACCGAAGACGAGATGCCGCCGCCCGCGGCGTAACGCGGTCCGTTCGACACGCCCGGGTCAAACCGGGTCGACTGCCGATCACGCGACGGACAGCGTGCCGTCGTGATTGGCAAAGAGAGCGGCGCCGATCGGCGCCGGACCAACGCTTACGCCGAGCGGCGCTGGAATCAGATCAGCACGTCGTTGACCTGAATAACGGGCGTGACGTTGGTGAAGTTGGCGATATCCCCGACGATCTCTTTGCCGTGCTGCGCCAAGGCCTTCTGCAGGGCGTCGGCCGATTCGAATGTCAACAACGCGACGACGGAGTAGGTCGCAGCACCGCCCTCGGGGGAGCTGACGCCCCGGAGTACCTTCGCCTCGCTGAGCCCCATTGCACCCCAGCGCTCGCCGACCAGGGGAACGTGCTTCTCGAGATAGTACTGCATGTCGAACCTGGCATCGGCGGCTGCCGGGTACATGACGCTGACGACGATCATGGCTCGTTCCTCTGCTTGCCGGTCATCGCCGCTCTCCGCGACGCCACCCGATCCTAGGCATCGTGTTCCCGGACCGCCAGTGCACCGCAAGCCGATGTGAGCTCGCTGTCAGCATTGAGCACCCGATGACCGGCATCGCTCTTGGGCTCCCGATGGCGGCAAGTCGCGCGACCGGTCATGCTGCTGTCACGGCGAACCGCGGGCAACAACGGGGCGCGGTTCAGTGTTGTAACCTGGCAGCCTGTCGCTCATCGCCCGGCGCGTGACCGCACGCGCTCATATCCGCCGTCGCACGATTCGCGTCTGGCCGCATTGCCGCCGCGTGCCGGCGCGCGCACAGTCCCCGACATGGCGGCACATACCGACATCGTCGCCGAGGGCTGGGTCTCGCGGCTGCCGCGTGCTTGGCGACCCTATCTGCTGCTCGCGCGTCTCGATCGCCCGATCGGCATATGGCTGCTGTTCCTGCCAGGCCTCTGGGGCATTCTTCTATCCGGGCCGCCGCCCACACAGGCCATCCGCCTGATTGTGCTGTTCGCGGTCGGCAGCGTCGTGATGCGCGCCGCCGGCTGCGTGGTGAACGACTTGTGGGACCGTGACATCGATCGCCTCGTCGCGCGGACCGCTGGCCGGCCGCTGGCGTCCGGCGCGTTGCGGCCACGCCACGCGCTGGCGTTTCTCGTCCTGCTGCTGTTGATCGGGCTCGCGATCCTGTTGCAACTCAACCGCCTGGCGCAGGCGCTGGGTGCGGCGTCGCTGATCCTGGTGGCGCTTTACCCACTGGCCAAACGCGTCACGTGGTGGCCGCAACTCGTGATGGGCTTCACCTTCGGGTTCGGGGCACCGCTCGGCTACGCCGCGGGCGCCGGGCGCATCGATGGTGCATGGGCGGCGCTCTATGGTGCGGCGATCTTATGGGATCTCGGCTTCGACACGATCTATGCACACCAGGACCGCGAGGATGACGCACTGGTCGGGGTCAAATCGACCGCGCGGCTGTTTGGCGAACAGACGCGGCCGTTCCTCGCCGCAACCTACGCCGGCACATTGTTGATGCTTGTCCTGGCGGGTTGGCTGCGCGGCGCCGGTGCGTGGTTCTATCCCATGCTGCTCCTGCCTGGAGGTTTGCTCGCGCGGCAGGTGTTCGCTCTCGACATCCACAATCCGGCGCTCTGCCTCAGCCTGTTCCGTGCCAATCGCGAAGCTGGCCTTGCGGTCGGACTGGCGATCCTGCTCGGCTGGCTGTGAACGCGAGCCATGTCTCGTTCTGGCTGAGCCGCGCCGGCTTGCCCTGACCGCACACGCCGCTAGCATCCCGCCCGCGACAAAAAAGAGAGGAAGCGAGCCATGTGGCAACCGAGCGAACGCTATCCGGATCCGGCCGTGCGCGCGCTGGACGAGAGCTTCACCCAGTACCGGCTGCCGCTGGCTTCCGTTGAACGTCTTTACACAGGTTGCCGCTGGTCGGAAGGCCCGGTGTATTTCGGCGACGGCCGCTATCTCCTGTGGAGCGACATTCCCAATGACCGCATCCTCAAATGGGAGGAAGAGACGGGCGTGGTCAGCGTGTTTCGCAAGACCTCGTACAACGCCAACGGCAACACGCGCGACCGCCAGGGACGCCTGGTCACCTGTGAGCATCGTGGCCGTCGTGTCTGCCGCACCGAATATGACGGCACGCTGACCACCCTGATCGACAGCTATCGGGGCAAGCGACTCAACTCACCCAACGACGTGGTGGTGAAATCGGATGGTTCGGTGTGGTTTACCGATCCGACCTTCGGCATCCTTGGCTATTATGAAGGCGAGAAGGACGCGCCCCAGTTGCAGCCCGCGGTCTATCGTGTTGACGGGCAGACTGGCGAAACGTCTATCGTCACCGATGAGGTGGAAGGCCCGAACGGGCTGGCGTTCTCACCCGACGAATCGAAGCTCTATGTCGTTGCATCGCGCGCCCAGCCGAACAGGCGGATCATGCTGTACGACGTGGTGGGCGACGCGAAACTCGCGAACGGACGGGTGTTTATCGATGCGGGTCCGGGTGGATCGCCCGACGGCTTCCGCGTCGATATTCACGGCAATCTGTGGTGCGGCTGGGGCACCGGCAGCGATGAACTCGACGGCGTGCGCATCTTCAATCCGTCCGGCCAGCCGATCGGGCACATTTCTTTGCCGGAACGCTGTGCCAACGTCTGTTTCGGCGGACGCTGGCGCAACCGCTTGTTCATGGCGGCGAGCCACAGCCTCTATGCGCTCTATGTGAACACGCAGGGTGCGGCGGGCGGTTAGCGCCTACCCGCTGTCGTTGCCAGCAGCGCAGCGACGAAGCATTCTCCGGTGGGTGATTGCGTCGTCGCCGCGACCCATACAATCCCGGTCCGCTCGATGTTCAACCCGTCCGCCCACCGCAGCTCGGTCCGCACCGAACTTCTCGCGGGCCTGACGACCTACCTGACGATGGCCTATATCGTCGTGGTCAATCCATCGATCCTCGCCATGGCGGGCATCGATCACGGCGCTGCGTTTGTCGCTACCTGCGTGGCCGCGGCGATCGGCTCCGCGGCGATGGGGCTGCTGGCGAACCTGCCGCTTGCGCTTGCGCCTGGTATGGGGCTCAACGCCTACTTCACCTTCGTCGTTGTCAAAGGCATGGGCGTGCCGTGGCGGACCGCGCTCGGCGCCGTCTTTCTCTCCGGCGTGTTATTTCTCCTCGTCAGCGTCTTCCGCATCCGCGAGTGGCTGATCAACGCCATTCCACTCTCGCTGAAACTCGGCATCGGCGCCGGCATCGGCTTGTTTCTTGGCCTGATCGGCCTGCACGAGATGGGACTCGTCGTCGCCGACCCGGCGACACTGGTCACGCTCGGTGCCGTAGACAAGCCGCGCGTGTTGCTCTCCGCGCTCGGCTTCCTGATCACGGCGGGCCTCTCGGTACGCGGCGTTCGCGCCGCGATCCTGATCGGCATCATCGTGACCGCGTTGCTTGGCATCCCGTTCGGGCTGACACGGCTCAACGGCATCGTTTCGGTGCCACCATCTCTCACGCCCACGTTTCTGCAACTTGATGTCGCCGGCGCGCTGAAGCTCGGCGTCACCACCGTGGTGCTGACATTCTTTCTCGTCGATGTGCTTGACAACGCCGGTACACTGATTGCCACCACACACCGTGCCGGACTGATGCGCCCGGACGGCACGCTGCCGCAGTTACGCGAAGCGCTGCTTGCAGACTCAGGAGGCGCGATCCTCGGCGCGGTGCTCGGCACCAGCACGACCACCAGCTACATCGAGAGCGCCGCAGGCATCGAGGCCGGCGGCCGCACGGGTCTCACCGCGCTGACCGTCGCGGCGTTATTTCTTCTGACTCTCTTCTTTGCCCCGATCGCTACGGCGATTCCCGGCTATGCGACCGCACCGGCACTGGTGTTTGTCGCCTGCCTGATGGCGCGCGCTTTGCGCGACGTGCGTTGGGATCACGCGACGGACGCGATCCCGACGGTGATCACGGCGATCACCATGCCGTTCACATTCTCCATTGCAACGGGGATCGGCCTGGGGTTTATCGTCTATGTTGCGGTCAAGGCGGCCGCTGGACGTTGGCGCGACATCGCCGGCGCTGTCTGGCTGATTGCCGCGCTGTCGGCGCTGCGGTTTGCGATGGGCTGAGCGCGGCCGTCGTGCGGCAACAGACCGGGCCGTCCATCGACGCCGCGGTGACCGTCGGCGGCCATGGCGCACAGGTCCCAGGTTTCGCCGGGGTCATGATGCGGACCGTTTCATCCGCTCGCGCATCCGCCCCCCGAGCGGCGGCGACCACGCAATGTCGGCTGGACCGTTACGCGTGCCCTGCCGCTTCCGACAGGAGCAACGGGTCGATATTGAGCTTACCCAGCGCGCGGCGCCACTTCGTGTCATGCTCTTCGTCGAACACCAGCATCTCATCAGCCGGCACAGACAGCCATGCGTTCTGCTGAAGCTCGTTGTCGAGCTGACCGGGCCCCCACCCGGCGTAACCCAGCGCCAGCAGGCCTTCGCGCGGCCCGCCGCCCTCGGCGATCGCCTTCAGCACATCGAGACTCGCCGTCAGCGCCAGCCCCTCATTCACTCTGAGGCTGCCTTCGCCGGTCCAGTCCGTTGTGTGCAGCACGAAGCCGCGCGCGTTGTCGACCGGACCGCCCGCGCACAACCGCAGACGTCGCGCCGGCGGCGCCGGTGCGACGTCGAGTTGCTTCAACAATTCGTCGAAGCTCGGCTTCACGATCGGCCGATTCACCACCAGCCCCATCGCGCCGTCCGGCGTGTGGGCGCAGACGTAGATCACGCTCAACGTGAAGCGAGGATCGCTCATCGCCGGGGTCGCGATCAGCAATTGCCCAGTGAGGAAACCATCCGCCGGGGAGCCGACGGACTTCTGGCGGTTGCGCCGCGCAGCGCGGCGAACCTTCGGAACGGTCTCCGCGCGCTCGTCGTCCTCGCCAAGCGGGTCGGGCCGGACGGGTTTGTCTGGACTCTGGGCCATGCGGCCAATCTGGGACCGCCGCGGCGGCGGCGCAAGCGGGTTCCGCCAACCGGTTCCCGCGCGTGACACCGGGCGCAGGTAAGGCTAGGAGTCCGGCGGCTGCAGGCCCATTCAAACGGGGAGCAAGAAAAGCCCATGGCAATCAAGGTCGGCGATACGATTCCATCCATGAAGCTGGTGATGGCGACGCCGGAGGGTCCGAAAGAGACCTCTACGGACGAGATCTTCAAGGGAAAGAAGGTGGTACTCTTTGCCGTGCCCGGCGCCTTCACTCCCACGTGCAGTGCCAAGCACCTGCCCGGCTTCGTGCAGAATGCCGAGGCGATCAAGGCGAAGGGGGTCGACACCATCGCCTGCATTGCGGTGAACGACGCGTTCGTGATGGGCGCCTGGGGCAAAGACCAGGGCACCGACGGCAAGGTCACCATGCTGGCCGACGGCGCGGCACAGTTCGCCAAAGCGCTCGGGCTGGAACTCGATCTGAATGCGCGCGGCATGGGTGTACGCAGCCAGCGTTACGCGCTCGTCGCACAGGACGGCAAGGTGACCCATCTCGCCGTCGAGGCGCCTGGCGGCTTCGAAGTCAGCAAGGCCGAATCTATCCTCGCCGCGCTGTAACCGCCGGTTGTACAGGGCATTCTGAACCGCGCCGGCCGGCCATCGCCCCTCGTGGGCGGCGGCCGGACGGCGGCGTGAACGTGGGACCTGCTTCTTCGTCGATGTTGCACATCGGCAGCGACAGACACACCGATGCGACGTCTGGCTTTTACGATACCGGCCGTCTTGCTGACAGCGTGGGGCGCTGCACCGACCGCATCAGCGCAAAGCATCATCAGCGAATTCAAAATAGGCGTCCTGGCGCACGACGTGCCGATTATGGCTGAGCAAGACGAGCACGGTGCCGATATCAACGCAGAGTTGAGGTTTGTTTCGCCGGTTCCCGACGATTGGCTCGCCATGGTCTCGCCGCCGTGGCGCTGGGTGCTCGATCCGCGGCCCAATATCGGCATTGACGCCAACACCGCCGGCTATACCAGCCAGGCCTATTTCGGCCTGACCTGGACTGCGGTTCTGTGGCAGGGCGTGTTCGCGTCGCGCGACCACGTCGACGTCGACATCGGCTTCGGTCCGGCATTCAACAACGGACACACGGTCAGCAGGACCCACGCCTCTCTTGGATCGAACGTGTTGTTCCACCCGAGCGTTGAGTTGGTCTACTGGTTTGCGCCACGCACCAACGTATCGGTCTATTTTGATCACAGCTCCAACGCCGGTCTCGCGCGGCATAACACCGGTCTTGGCAATCTTGGTGTCAGGCTTGGTGTGGCGTTCTAATCGCGATCATGGCGACGTGGCCGACAGCCTGTCTGCGCCCCGATGACCGATCTGCGGTTTTATGACGCAGGACTGGTCGGCAAGGCGGCCATCGCACCCGGCGGCACGGCGAATCCAGAGGCGGGCTCTAGCGGCCGCCACGCAGCCGGTCGAGACCCCAGACGCCGCCGCCCGCAGCGAACAGATAGAAAAAGACGAAACAGTACAGAACCGCAGCATCGCCGCCGTTCTGCAGCGGGAAGAAGCTCTTCGGTGCGTGGACCATGAAATAGCCGATCGCCATTTCGCCCGAGAGAAGGAAGGCGACCGGCCGGGTGAACAGGCCAATCGCAACCAGCGCGCCGCCAAAGCATTCCAGGACGCCGGCAACGAACAGCAGCGGCTGCGTCGCAAATGTCGGATGCAGCGTCCCGGGCGGGAAGTCGAACAACTTCGACATGCCGTGCTCCATGAACAGGAGGCCGGCGATGAAGCGAAGGAGACTGAGGACACGCGGTTGCCACACGGGGGCGTGGTCAGACAGATCGGACATGGTTCAACCCTTTGTTATTTGTTGCATGTTTGGGAAAGCCGGGCGTCGTGGCTCGTGACGTCGGCACGAGGAGGCATGGCTAGCGCGTTGGCGGATCGAGATAGAGCTGACTGGCTAGATACCGCCTGAGCCAGAAGCGGCAAAGCACGCCGATCGTCGCAGCGATCGGCACGGCCAGCATGATGCCGAGAAAGCCGAAAGCGGCGCCGCCGGCGAACAGTGCGAAGATGACCCAGACCGCGGGGAGTTCGACCCTATCACCCAGGAAGCGCGGGTAGATGACGTAGCCTTCCAGGATCTGGCCCACGATCAGCACGCACGCGACGAGGATGACCCCGCGCCAGGTCGGGAACTGTGCCAGCGCCAGCGCGATCGATGTGACACCGCCGGTGATTGATCCGACATAGGGGATGAACGACAGCAGACCGGCGCCCATGCCGACGATCAGCCCGAGGTCCAGGCCCGCCAGGGTCAGCGCCACTGCATAGTAGAGTGCCAGGATCAGACAGCACATCGCCTGGCCCCGCACCCAGGCAGACAGGATGCGGTCCACCTCGCGCGCCTGGGCGCGGATGACACCGGCATAGCGGCGCGGCAGCCACGAATCGACGAGGCGGATCACCTTCTGCCAGTCGCGCAGCAGGTAGAAGCCGACCACCGGCGTCAGCACCGCCAGGGTCAACACGTTAAAGATCGCCATGCCGCTGCCGATCACGCCCGTCAGCGTCGAGGTGACAACCGACAGCATGTTGCCTGCCTGGCTGCTGACCAGATCGCGCAACCGGTTGTTGACCACGTCTGATCCGAAACTGGCCTGCAGGTCGGTGATGGCCTCGCGCGCCCAGCCCTGCAGAAGGTGCACGTATTGCGGGACGCGGTGCACGAACAGGCCGATCTGCGCCAGGATCAGCGGGTAGAACAACAGCGCAAACAAAAGCAGCGCAAAGATCATGCCCAGGATCATGCTCAGCGCCGCGACGCCGCGTGGCAGGCCAAGCCGCGTCAGATAGGTCGTGGGCGGGTCCAGCGCGTAGGCAATCACCGCCGCGGCGGCAAACGGCGCGAGCACAGACGAGAACAGCTCCAGCGCCAGCCACACCACCACGAGCAGGGCGACGCCCAGGGTAATGCGTTGCGCGCGGGTCGGCGGCTGACGGACTGTCTGGTTCGGGGTGACGACCTCGGACGCGACGGGCGCTGTCGGTTGCGACGGTGCACCGGATGCGATCTCGCGCAATTCGAGCGGGTCATCGGCCACGGACGGTCACCCACACATAGGCCGCGCCTGACGCCAGCGTCGTGGCCGCGACGATCCAAGTCAGCGCCAGGGTCACGAGGGGCATGGACAGTTTGAAGCCCGCCAGCAGCAAAGTTACGGCAACCAAAAGGATCTGCAGCACGGTGTTCAGCTTGGAGATGCGGAGTGGCCGGATTGTGACCGGCTGGCCCAGCACACCCAGCAGGAGAACCCCGCCGACGATCATCAGGTCGCGGAACACGACCAGGATGGCGAGCCAGTCGGGCAGTTCATGTACCACCGCGAGGGTAACATACATGGTCACCAGCAGCGCCTTGTCGGCGACCGGGTCGAGCACCGCGCCCAGCATGCTGCCGCCCCAGCGGCGCGCCATCCAGCCGTCGATGGCGTCCGATACGCCGGCAGCCACGAACAGGAAGAAGGCGTACGCCGGGTGGCGATCGATGATTAGCCAGAATGCGAGCGGCACCGCGCACAACCGGCCGAACGTCACGACATTCGGCAGCGTCAGGAGCATCCCGGATGCACTGCGGCTGACCTGCGTTCCGTCGGGCATCCGGTCCGGTCTCCCTCTGGTTTGCCCTCGATGGTTGCGCCGGGAGGGCCGGCCATGGTTCTGTCCGCTAGCGTATTTCCCGGGGGCCGCCGTGGCCAGTGGCGATCAGGCTCAGCACCGTGGCGCGATTTGCATTGATGGGCGCACCGTCCCCTGGCGCGTCATGGCCCGTGCCTGGCTATGACAGCGGGGCCGGTCGGTAGGAACGGGGCCGGACTGCGCTACCGCGATGCCGGGGTGGACATCGACGCGGGGGACGCCCTCGTTGAGGCGATCAAGCCGCTGGCGCGTTCTACCAACCGTGCTGGCACGATGGGTGGCCTCGGCGGCTTCGGCGCGCTGTTCGATCCGAAGGCGGCCGGGTTTGCCGATCCTGTACTTGTCGCCTCGACGGACGGCGTCGGCACCAAGCTCAGGATCGCCGTCGAGACGGGCACGCATGATACGGTCGGCGTTGACCTCGTCGCCATGTGCGTGAACGACCTCGTCGTCCAGGGCGCCGAGCCACTGTTTTTTCTCGACTATTTCGCGACCGGCAGGCTGGACGTGGCGGCGGCACGCGCGGTTATCGCCGGCATCGCGGAGGGGTGCCGCCAGGCCGGCTGCGCCCTCGTCGGCGGCGAGACGGCCGAGATGCCCGGCATTTACGCTGCCGGCGACTATGACCTCGCCGGCTTTGCCGTCGGCGCGGCTGAGCGCGGTGCGCTGCTTCCCCGCGATGTGGTGCCCGGCGACGTCGTTCTCGGGCTGGCGAGCAGCGGCCTCCATTCCAACGCGTTCTCGCTGGTGCGCCGGGTGGTGCAGGCGCGCGGTCTGGCGTGGACCCATCCCGCACCGTTCGCACCTGAGCGGATGCTGGGTGAGGCGCTGCTCACGCCCACGCGGATCTACGTGCGATCGCTGATGGCGCTGCATCGCGCGGGCCTTCTGAAGGCGGCGGCGCACATCACGGGCGGCGGGTTGCCGGGCAATCTGCCGCGCGTGCTGCCGGATGGCTGCGTCGGCGTGTTGCAGCCATGCTGGCCGGTGCCCCCGGTGTTCGCGTGGCTGGCACGGAGCGGCGGGGTCGCTCCGGACGAAATGCTGCGCGTCTTCAACTGTGGCATCGGCATGGCCCTCGTGGTCGCTGTGGCGGACGTTGACCGCGCGCGGGCGGTGCTGGCGGCCGAAGGAGAGCACGTGACGGAGATTGGCCATATCGAAGCTGGTACAGGCGAGGCCGCGATCCGCATCGATCTGCCGCCCCACTGGCCCGCATGAAGCGCCGCGTCGGCGTACTGATCAGCGGCCGCGGCAGCAACATGGCTGCCCTGCTCGACGCAGCGCGCGATCCCGACTACCCGGCGGAGATCGTGCTGGTGATCTCCAACCGCCCGCATGCGCCCGGCATGGCTTTGGCGTCCCAGGCCGGCGTCGAGGCGCGCGCGATCGACCACCGTCGCTTCGGGACGGACCGTGCGTCGCACGAAACCGTCATCGACGCCGCGTTGCGCGACGCGCGCGTCGAAATTGTCTGTCTCGCCGGCTACATGCGGCTCCTGACTCCATCCTTTGTCGGTGCCTGGCAGGGGCAGATGCTCAACATCCATCCCAGCCTGCTCCCCGCCTTTCCCGGCCTGCACACGCACGAGCGCGCGCTCGCGGCAGGGGTGAAGTTGCACGGCTGCACTGTGCACCTTGTCACCGACGCCATGGATCAGGGCACGATCCTGGCGCAGGCGGCTGTTCCGGTCCTGGCCGACGACGACGCGGATCGTCTGGCGGCACGCGTGCTGGCAGAGGAACATGTGATCTACCCGCTGGCGCTGCGCGCGTTTGCTGAGGGCCGCCCGGCCGTGTCGGCACCGGCCGATGCCGTACTGCGCAACCCCTTGCCGAACGAACGAGGCCTCGCCTAGAAAACAGCAGGATCAAGAGCCGCGCATTCGGGGCAACGCATGTCAGACCACGGTACGACCACCCAGCCGACGACCACCGCCCCGACCGACCCGGAACTGTTCCTCGAAGACCGCCAGAGGTTCTGGGGCGGCGTCATGAACGCGACGCTCGCCATGATCATCTTCTTGATCGTGCTGCTGGTCGGGATGGCGGTGTTCCTGCTCTGAAAGCCGCGCCGCGGCGTCGAGGCTGAGGTGCCAGCCTCGGAGAGGCGCTGCCCTCTCCCCCCTTTCCGCCGGCGCCTCGCGTGAGCCGGGGAAGGGCGCCCGCACTATCCCGGAATCTCGAACGCGGAAAAGAAGAAAGCGATCTCGGCCGCGGCGTTCTCCGCGCTGTCCGATCCGTGCACCGAGTTCGCCTCGATGTCCTCGGCGAACCGCGCGCGGATTGTGCCGGATGCCGCTTTCTTCGGATCCGTGGCACCCATCACCTCGCGGTTGCGTGCCACCGCATTCTCGCCCTCCAGCACCTGCACCACCACGGGCCCGGAACTCATGAACTCCACGAGGCCGCGATAGAACGGCCGGTCTTTATGAACGACGTAAAACGCTTCGGCCTGCGCCGCGTTGAGCCGCACGCGCTTCTGCGCGACGATGCGCAGGCCGGATCCCTCCAACGCTGCATTGATCTGGCCGGTGAGGTTTCGCCGCGTGGCGTCCGGCTTGATGATGGACAGCGTGCGCTCGATCGCCATGACGGCCTCCTGGAACATCCAATGTCGCGCGGCTCACTAAGCGTTCCCGGCCGCCGCGGCAACTGGCCGGTCCGCCTGCCCTGTGGCAGCATCGGCGCGTTATGCACGGAACGCAAATCGATGCTGCAACGGATTGAATTCACCCCCGACGCGCCGGTGCCGCTTGCCGGCATCCGCGTCGTCGATCTCTCGCGCCTGGTTGCCGGCAACATGCTGAGCCTGCAACTCGCCGATCAGGGCGCCGAGGTTATCAAGGTCGAGGATCCGCGCAGCGGCGATCCGCTTCGCGCGTGGCGCTGGAAGGGTCAGAGCCTCTACTGGAAGGTCTACGCGCGGAACAAGAAGAGCCTCGCGCTGAACCTGCGCCCCAAGGAAGGTCGCGACGTGTTGCTGGCGCTGCTCGCGACGTCGCATGTGCTGATCGAAAATTACCGGCCCGGTACACTCGAGGAGATGGGCCTCGGCCCGGACGTGCTGCACCGTCACAATCCGAAGCTGATCATCGTACGCATCACCGGCTTCGGCCAGGACGGTCCGTACCGCGACCGCCCCGGCTTCGGCACGCTGGTGGAGGCCATGTCGGGCTTCGCTGCAAAGAACGGTTTCGGCGACCGCCCGCCGGTGCTGCCGCCTTTGGCGATGGCTGACATGGTGTCCGGGCTTTACGGTGCCTACGGCGTGATGGTGGCACTGCGCATCGTGGAACAGGGCGGCCGGGGCCAGGTGATCGATCTGCCGTTGCTGGAGCCGATTATTTCCGTGCTGGGCCCTGACCCCGCGATCTACCGCGTGACAGGTGAAAAACCGCAACGCACCGGCAGCCGCTCGCTGACCACCTCGCCGCGCAATGTGTACCGCACGTCCGACGGGCGATACATCGCGATTTCCGCCTCGATGCAGGTGATGGCGGAACGCGTGTTCCGCGCCATCGGCAAGCCGGAGATGATCGACGACCCGCGCTTTCGCACCAACACCGACCGCGTTCGCCACATCGACGAATGCGACGGCACGGTGGCCGATTTTATTGCCGGACGGACGCTCGTGGAGAACATGGCGATTTTCGCGGCGGCCGAGGTCACCGCGAACCCGGTTTATGAAGTCGACCAGTTGCTGGATGATCCGCACGTCGCGGATCGCGGCGTGATCGTCGAGGTGCCGGACGAGGAAGCCGGTTCAGTG
>JASHQG010000555.1 GCA_030037665.1 Acetobacteraceae bacterium | reverse complement strand
GCCCTCGTCAGGAGTCTTTGGCACAATGGACAAGCGTCTCCTAGGCGTCGCGCGCGACGTGCAGATTGCAGTTCGATGAAGGTTCGATGACAGAGCCGGCTCGTTGCTGTAGCTATCTTAGGCAGTAGACTGGATATCTATGAGATGTTATCCGGTTCTCTGAGCCCACACGGCGAGCGTGGCAATGGCGGTTGGTTCACCACGCGCAGAGAGGGCCTCCGCTCCGTCCACCAGTGGCGGGAGCGCCATTGCCCTTGATCGTTCGACGTGCTGCAAGGAACATTCGCCCAACCGGCTGCCCCGCGCTGCGCACAGGTGAGGTCGGAACGGAGAGCGTCGTGGGTCGGGCGCACCGCATCGCTCCATTGCCACTCCGGGTCAGCCGATCGGCTCGAGATCCAGCCGCACGATCTCCGTGTTCTCGCCAACCGAGGGGAATCGCTTCAGGATCAGCGGATCGTGTCCCGGAATGATATGCTCCGGCCCGTCCGCCAGCCCATTCAGAATGTCGAATCCCTTCAGCATCCGAGCGACATCGACGACCACAGGGAACGGCATACGCTTGCGAATATTTCCCCACAGATGAGTCGCATCGCCCGCCAAGACGACCCAGCCGCGCTTTGTGGGCACGCGAATCGACTGAATCCCGCCCGAGTGCCCGCCGATCAGGTGCACGGTGATCCCTGGCGCGATCTCGCGCGCGCCCTCATAAACTCGCAGCCGGTCAGAGTACAATGCGCGCACCGCGCTCTGCACATCGTCCATGTCAAACGGCCGCCGCAAGAACGGTTCGCACATGCAGGGGCCGGTGCAGTATGCCATTTCCGCCGCCTGAATATGAAATGTCGCCTTGGGGAAATACTCCATCCCGCCGGCATGGTCCCAGTGCATGTGCGTCAGCACGACATCCCTCACCTCGGCCGCATCGATGCCGGCGTCGAGCAACGCGCGGGCCGGCGTGCGCAGCAATTCGCGGCCGCGCCGTGTGGCACTGACCGGGTTGAACCCGGTATCCATCACGATAGTCCGCCCGTTGCCACGAATGGCAAAGACAAAAAAATCCAGCGGATCCGGCGCGGCGTGATCGTCGGGGATGATGTAATTCTGGAACTGCAGTCGTCCGTCGAAGATGCCGTAGCGCAACGCCAGCAGTTCATAGGTGGGGCCCGTCGTCGTTGCCATTCCATTGCCTCCCGCATGATGCGGTCAGTCAACCGCTTGCCGGCCCCGCGCGCAATCTCTACGGTCCCGTCCGCTTCGCACAGCCAGGAGGCGCGCCATGCCGGAAATCCCCAACCGCCCGGAATATCAGAGCAGCCTGTTCAAACAGGGTCTTGAGGTGCGGCGCGAAGTGCTCGGCGCCGACTACGTCGATGGCTCCGTTGCCCGCGCAGACGACTTCAATGCGGCGTTCCAGCAGATGACCACGGAAGTGGCATGGGGCATGATTTGGACACGCCCCGGCCTGCCGCGTAAAACGCGCAGCATGATCAACCTGACGATGCTCGCTGCGTTGAATCGTGGTTCCGAATTCCGCCTTCACTTGCGCGCTGCGCTGAACAACGGCGTGACGCGCGATGAGATCAAAGAAATTCTGCTGCAGATCGGCGCCTACTGCGGCATTCCCGCTTGTCTAGAGGCATTCCGAATCGCCACGGAAGTCTTCAAGGAAGTGGATAGCGCGAAGGGCTGATTGCACATGAGCAATGCACGGCCGCAGATCGGCTTTATCGGCGTCGGCAACATGGGCTGGCCAATGGCGGCGTGCCTCGTGCGCGCTGGCTATTCGGTGCATGTGAATGATGCGCGGCGCGAGGTCGCCAACAATTTCGTGCAGCAGATCGGCGGCACTGCGCCGGACACGCTGCGCCAATTGGCAGGTGCATCGGATGTCGTCGTGACCATGCTGCCCACCAGCGCAATTGTTGAGCACGTTCTGTCGAGCGGCGATGACAACGTGCTCGCCTCCATGAAGCCCGGCACAGTCGTGATCGAGATGAGCTCCGGCGTGCCGTCGGTGACGCAAGAGCTGGGAGAACAGGTGCGCGCACTCGGCGGGCACATGATCGACGCGCCGGTCTCGGGCGGCGTACCGAGGGCGAAGACGGGCGAGTTGGCGATCATGGTGGGCGGCGATGCGGCCGTGATCGACCGAGTCATGCCGGTGCTGTCGGCGATGGGCACGTCGGTGCTTCGCACCGGCGGGGTCGGCACCGGCCAGGCTATGAAAGCGCTGAACAATCTTGTGTCCGCGGGCGGGTTCCTGATCGGGATCGAGGCGTTGCTGATCGGTCAGCGCTTCGGTCTCGACGCCGCGGTCATGGTGGATGTGCTGAATGCCGCGACTGGTATGAACAACTCTACGCAGAAGAAGTTCAAGCAATTCGTTCTGTCGCGGAAATTCAACGCCGGCTTCACAATGGGGTTGCTGGCAAAGGACTTGTCGATCGCCTTGCAGGTTGGCCGTGAGACCGCCACACCCGCGCCGGTGAGCGCGCTGTGCAAGGAACTGGTGGTAGCGGCGCAGATCATGTTCGGTTCGGACGCTGATCATACGGAAATGGCAAGGCTCTGCGAGCGCCTTGCCGGAGAGGAGCTCGGGACCGGCTGATCCGCCGGATTTTTCGGCAACGCGGCGACGACGAAGGGGTGTGGGCGAGACTGACGATCCCGCCGCGCCGACTCGGCCACGGGCGCGAGAGCGTTCGCCACTCCGGCGTCCCACTACTTCAGGATGTCAGAGCTTCAGCTCCGCCCTGGTCAGCCGCAGCGGGTGAAGTGCCTCGCCGACGCTTCGTTCATGTATGGCATGCAAATCGCGCGGCAAACGCGGTTCCCGGCGACGATGCTAGCGCCGGAATTTCGGCATCACTTCCTCGCCTACCCGGCGGTATTGCTCCTGCATGATCGCCTCCGGCGTGCCCATCGGCATGCTGAGGCTGACGTGCTCCAACCCCGGGAACCGCTCCTCCAGCCAGTGCAGATGCGCCACCAGCTCCTCCGGCGTGCCGGCAAACCAGGCGCCGGTCTTCATGTAGTGCTCGACCGTCGGAACGCCCGATTCATACCAGCTGCCGCGCCGTCCGACCGCCGCGATCTGCTCCTTCGTCATCCCCGGCATGAAGTTGAGCGGCGCAAACATCTTCGCATGCTCTTCATACAGGGGCACGATCTCGCGCAGCGCTTGCGCCTTGGAATCCGCAAGGTGAATGACGATACCGATCATCAGCCCCTCGCCCAGTTTGAGATCCCGTCCGGCACGTGCGGCCGCGTCGCGATACCCGGCAATCGGCCCGGTCTCCATCGTCGCCGCGCCCCCACCGACCGCGCCCTTGATGCCGTGCTTGATCATGAAGTCCAGCCCGCGCGGCGACGCACTGACCACCGGCTGCCATGTTTCCACCGGACGATGCACCGGCCGTGGCACCAACGTGAGATCCTTCAATGTGTAGCCACGATATGGCACTTCCGGCGGCAGCGTGTAATGCTTGCCCTTGTGGGCGAACGTCTCATTGTCGAACGCTTTAAAAATGATCTCAACCTGCTCTTCGAATAACTCCCGATTTGCCTGCTGGTCTGTCAGCGGCGCACCGAACGTCTCCACCTCGCGCGTGTGATAGCCTCGACCGACGCCGAAGATTGTCCGACCGTCAGTCAGGATGTCCGCCATCGCGAAATCCTCAGCCAGCCGAAGCGGGTGCCACATCGGCGTGATGTTAAAGCCGCAGCCGATCCGCAGGCTTTTCGTCAGGTGACAGAGGTGTACGGCCATCATCAGCAGGTTAGGAATCACCTCGTTCCCTTCGTGCTGAAAATGGTGCTCAGCCAGCCACAACGCGTCCCAGCCAGTCTCGTCCATCACCTTTGCAATCGCCTCGGTCTTCGCAAAGACGCTCGCGAGGTGCTCGTTGGAAAACCGCCGTTCATTGACCGGCGTCGAGTTCTGGCCGCGCTCTGGGAGATCGACGTGGCCGGCAAAGACGGTGGCAAATTTGCGGATCATCGGTCGCTCCGTTGCAGGTCGCGGCATCCCCTCCCGCGAGCGGGAGGGAGAAAGGTGTCAGCCGCCATAAAAGACGTTGTCGCCCAGGTCTTTCATTTCCAGGATCGCCGCGTCGGGCCGTCCCGGCGGCGGCGTCTGCAGATGTGCGTCGGTGACTTCCCCCACCACGATGTCATGATCGCCCATCGAGACGATCTGCCGCACCGTGCATTCCACCGCGGCGATCGCGGCATCCAGAATTGGGGTGCCGTTCGCGCCATAATGGAACGCCTGGCCTGACAGCTTGCCGTCTTCCATCTTGGCGGGCTTGAAGTAGTTGAATGCCAAACCCTTATGGTCCTTGCCCAGCATGTTCAGCGCAAACTTGCCGGTTCCCTTGACGACGGTGTGCGCGCCCGAATCCCCCTTCACACCCACCACTACCAGCGGTGGGGCGAACGACCCCTGCGTCACCCAGTTGACCGTCGCGGCGCCGATATTGCCCTTCCCGTCATCGGCCGTGAGCACATAGATCCCATAGGGAATCATCCGCAGCGTGGTCTTTTTGGCGTCAGCGTCCATCTTATCCTCTCCGGTCCCCGGTTCGCCGTCGATCATGACGAGACTGCGGCCACTTGACCAGCGCTCGCCCTGTTCCGTCCGGCTCCGCCAGCCCTGAACGCGCCAACCACCTTCGATTGGTCGCCATAGAGGGCGAGCGAAACGAACCGACCGCAATTTCTTTGGCGCGATAGCGGGTGAATTGCGCGTGGAGAGGGACTGCGCCGGACGCGGATCGGCGCGCTCATCCCGTTCGTGCCAGGCGCTCAGCGATTGAGGACCGGCAGGGCTGGAGAGGTTTGCTCGCGCGACCCAGACGGGAATGGCAGGCTCCCGATGGGGAATATGGTCGCCGGTAGCAGGATGATGAGAATGGCGCAGCGCGACCCGACGCTTGAGGCACGGGATTTCCCTCAGCGTCGGCTCGTCCCCGAACTGTACGCGCAGGCCGGATCGCGGCAGCGCCAGACGTCACGCCGCGAGAAGCTGCCGCGCCAGCATTTCCCACTCGTCCTCCAGCGGTCCGGTCGGCTGCGCGCGACCGGCGCGGCTGTACCACCCGGCGGCGTTCGCGCTGTCGCCTTCCTTGCGGTGCAGGTACGCGTGCACGCTGGAGCCGGTTGGGGTGCGGTCCTGCTGCGCGTAGGCATGCGCGCGGTGCCAGTCCCCCTTAGCGTCCCACCAGAGCGTACGCAGCGCGAAGCTCATGTCGTCCGGCGGGCTCGGTTGGTCGATGCTGCGGCGGAATTCGTCCAGGTTCATGTCACGCTGCCTTTGCTGACGGGATCAACAGGCGTTGCAATTTACGAACGGCGGAATCGGGCGTGGTCAGCACGGTCTTGCCGGTGGCCCCGGTCACCGCTGGCGCGGCGCGCGCCAGGCTGAACTGGCCAAGCCCGATAACGTCGCAATCCTTCAATGTTGCTGCCGCCTCGGCCGCAGCGCGATCATGGCCGTCAGCGTCGCCGCGGTCGAGTGCGGACAGCGCCCCGGTCGCCAAGCATGGCACCACCGTTACGCCGGGCGCGACAGCGGTGAATTCGGCCGGCATGGAAGCCAGCATAGGTGCGAACGTCGCCACCAGGCCGATGCGGCTGGAAGGGCCAGTCAGAGCCACCGCCTCCTCGATCATTGCTTCGTTCGGCTTCAGCACCGGCATCGGCGCGAGGTCGCGCACACAGGCGTCAATGCAGGGGCCAAAGGCCGAGCATGTGAACAAGATCGCATCAGCGCCATTCCGGGCGCTGTAGCGCGCGAGCGCGAGGAAGCGATCGGTCATCGCGGGTGTCAGCGCGCCGTCGCGCGCCAGGTCGGCGGACAGCGAGTCATCGAGCAGGTTGACGAGCTGCGCCTCGGGCCACAGACGCTCAAAAGCGGCGACGATGGGCGGCATCGAATGGGTCAAAGCATGGATCAGGGCGATGCGCATGGACGGCTCGTGCCTCTCCGGTTCGCGTGAAGTCTTACACGCAATGGCTAACGTTACCAAACGTGGCGTTCCTGCCCGATTGTTGCTATCGTAATCAGATTGTGGGCCAGGGACCCCATCGGGAGGATGCGGACATGACGAACCTGGAGACCACCGTCATGCGCAAGGTCGCGTGGCGGCTCGTACCTTTCGTGAGCTTCGCCTACCTGATCAACATCCTCGACCGCTTCAACATCTCGTTCGCCGCGCTGACGATGAACCACGCGCTGGGCTTCAGCGCCACCGCGTATGGTCTCGGTGCCGGCGCATTCTTCTGGAGTTACGTGTTGTTCCAGGTCCCCGCCAATATGGCGCTGAAACGGATCGGTGCGCGGCGCTGGATCACGGTGATCATGCTTCTGTGGGGCGTATTTTCCACCTCCATGGCGCTGGTGCACAGCGTACTCGGGTTCGTCATTGTTCGTTTCCTGCTCGGCACGGCTGAGGCCGGTTTCTTCCCAGGCGTCGCGTACTTTATGACCTGCTGGTTCCCCTCCCGCCATCGTGGCAAAGCGATGGGCGTGTTTTACGCGTTCGGCGCGTCGGCCGGTATCTTCGGTGGACCAATTGCGACGCACTTACTGGAGCTCAATGGCTGGCTTGGTATCGCCGGCTGGCAGTGGATCTTCCTCGCCGAGGGCATTCCCGCCGTACTGTTTGCCATTGGCTGCATGATGCTTCTGCGTGACAAGCCGTCCGACGCAGAGTGGCTGACCGAGGAAGAACGCAGCTGGCTCGAGACAAAGCTCGCCGGAGAACGCGAGCTCGTGCGCGGAAAGAACTTGTCGTTCAGCCGTGCGGCCTTCTCGCCCAGCATCGTGGTGATGACACTGGTCTATGTCCTGATCGGCTTCGGTGTGTACGGCAAGGCGTATTTCCTGCCGTTGATGCTACGGAGCCTTGGCTACGGTAACCTCGGGGTCGGTTATCTGGTGTCATTGATATCCATTGCTGGCGTGACCGGGATGGTCGTGTCGTCGCGTAGTTCTGATCGGACCGGCGAGCGGGTCTGGCACTTGATTGTTCCGTGCCTGCTTGGTGGCGCCGGGCTGATCGGTGCAGGCATCGCGATGCGGATCAGCCCGGTGCTGGCGATTGCCGCGTTCTGCGTCGCCAGCTTCGGAATTTCCGGATCGCTGCCGGTGTTCTGGAACCTGCCCACGGCGTTCCTCAGCACGGCGGCCGCGGCCGGCGGCATCGCGTTGATCAACTCCATTGGCAACATCTCCGGCTATGCAGCACCGCAGCTCGTGGGAATATTGCGTGACGTCACCGGAGATTATGAGATTTCGATGCTAGTTATGGGCGGTCTGGTGTTCCTGGCGGGACTGGTGGTGCCGCTGGCAGGCCACGTCCATGCCGAGGCGACTGCGCCTGATTTTGCCCCAGCGGAAGGGAGTACACCGCACGTGTCGCTGTGAAGAACGGCGACGGCAGGGCGGCGGACAGCAAGTCTCCAGCAAGTTGACGAGCTGTGCCTCGGGCCATCATCGCCCCAATGTGGTGACGATGGCCGGCATCGAATGGCTCAGAGCATGAATGAGCGCGGTGCGGACGGACAGTTTTGCCTCTCCGGTTCCTGTGAAGTGCGACACCCAACGGCTAACGATACCAAACTTGGCGCTCCCGCTCGATAGTTGCTATCGTAACTAGATAGTGGGCCGGAGACCCCATCGGGAGGAGGCAGTAATGACAAACCTCGAGACCTCCGCCATGCGCAAGGTCGCGTGGCGCATGGTGCCTTTTGTGAGCTTTGCCTACCTGATCAATATCCTTGATCGTTTTAACATCTCCTTCGCCGCGTTGACCATGAATAAGGCGCTGGGCTTCAGCGCCACGGCTTATGGTCTCGGCGCCGGCGCATTCTTCTGGAGTTACGTGTTGTTCCAGGTTCCCGCTAATATGGCACTGCAACGCGTCGGTGCGCGGCGCTGGATCATGTCGATCATGTTGCTGTGGGGCGTGTTTTCCGCGTGCATGGCGCTGGTGCACGGCGTCATCGGCTTCGTGATCGTTCGTTTCCTGCTTGGGATGGCCGAGGCTGGGTTCTTCCCTGGCATCACGTACTTTATGACCCGCTGGTTCCCGTCGCGCCATCGTGGCAAGGCGATGGGCGTGTTTTATGCGTTCGGCGCGTCGGCAGGCATCATCGGCGGACCGATCGCGACGCATCTTCTGGAACTGGATGGGTGGCTGGGTATCGCCGGCTGGCAGTGGATCTTCCTGGCGGAGGGCATTCCTGCGGTACTATTTGCCGTCGGCTGCATGTGGCTACTGCGGGACAAGCCGTCGGACGCAGAATGGCTGACCGAGGAAGAACGCACCTGGCTTGAAACAACGCTCGCTGGGGAACGCGACGTTGCGCGCGGCAAGCATTTGTCATTCACCCGCGCGGCGTTGTCGCCCAGTATGATCGTAATGATGCTGCTCTATGTGATGATCGGCTTCGGCGTGTACGGGCAACTCTATTTCCTGCCGTTGATGATGAAGAGCCTTGGCTTCGGCAACCTCACGGTCGGTTATCTGGTGTCGCTGATAGCAATTGCCGGCGTGATTGGCATGGTCGTGCTTTCACGTAGTTCCGATCGGACCGGCGAGCGTGTTTGGCATTTGATCATTATGTGCCTGATCGGTGGCGGCGGGCTGATCGGCGCAGGCATCGGCATGCGAATCGGTCCGGCGGCGGCGATTGCCGGGTTCTGCGTCGCCGGCTTCGGAATTTCCGCGTCGCTTCCGCTGTTTTGGAACCTCCCTACGGCATTCCTCAGCAGCATTGCCGCGGCCGCCGGCATCGCGCTGATCAATGCCGTCGGCAACATCTCTGGCTACGCGGCGCCGCAGCTGGTCGGAGTGCTGCGTGACCTGACAGGAAACTACGAGATTCCGATGCTGGTCATGGGCGGACTCGTGGTCGTGGCCGGAATGCTGGTGCCGTTCGCAGGCCATGTACATGCGGACGCGGTCGGGCCTGATCTTGCCGCGGCAGAAGGGGGGGCGCCGCATATGCATTTGTGACGGTGATCGGCCGTGGCAGCGCGGTCTGCGTGGGTACCGTCTCGCCCACGATGCCGAGGCGCAGCGCGATCACGACGGGGTCGCGGCCAATGGCAACGGCCTCGTCGCCGGTTTTGAGATCACGTGGTCTACATTGTATGCTATCGCCGTCAGGCTCCCGGCCGATGTGCTGCCACGCCGATCGACTGCAGCATCGCCCGGTACGCCATTCAGCCCATCGGTACAACCCGAGAGCCAGTGACATTCGGAAGGGCAGCACGCGGCCGCGATTGTGACGACGGTGTGGCGCGCAGGCGTGTCGAGCAAGCGACAGGTCGACGGCCGCCATCACGGCGCCCCGTCGTTTCATCCCGTGCGGACCCGCCGCCTTTGGCGGGCAGCCAGTGCGCAATAACTGCGGTGTGGCGCCCCCTGAAGGTCCCGTCTAGGGCAGCCTGTCGCCCTGGTACCGCCGCCACGCGCTCATCTGGATCGCTGAAGTCAGGCAGTGCACCACCACGGGCTTCGTTTTCACCGCGAACGCGCGTGCA
>JASHQG010000554.1 GCA_030037665.1 Acetobacteraceae bacterium | reverse complement strand
CGATGTGCGGTCCGCCGACGCCTGATCGACACGTACCCGCAACCCCAACAGACAGGAGTCCCACCATGAAGCTTCTCTATGCCCCGGGCGCATGCTCTCTCGGGATCCACGTGCTGCTGGAGGAGATCGGCAAGCCGTATGAAAGCGAGCGCGTCAACCTGCAAGGCGGCGCGCAGTACCAGGCGCCCTTCACCTCGATCAATCCGAAATCCAAAGTGCCGACTTTGGTGCGCGATGACGGCTCGGTCCTGACTGAGTTCCCGGCCATCGCCTACTGGCTCGCACGCGCCAATCCGCAGGCGAAGCTGCTACCGGACGATCCCGATGCGCAAGCGCGTGTGCTCGAGGCGATGGACTACGTTGTCGCCACCATGCACATGCAAGGCTTCACCCGCATTTTCCGCCCTAGCAATTTCTCGCCAAACGAGGCGGACGCCGAAGCCGTAAAGGAGCGTGGCAAGGAAATTTTCGAAAAGGGCCTCGGTATCATGGACAAGGCGTTGGCCGGCAAGGACTACGTCGTCGGGCCGTTCTCCATCGCCGACGCCGCGTTGTTCTATGTCGAGTTCTGGGGCGCTGCACGGCTGAAAATGGCGTTGCCCGCCAACTGTAACGCACACTACCAGCGCATGCTGGCACGCCCGGCGGTGAAGCGCATGATGGAGCAGGAAGGCCTCGCCGCCTGACCCGATGAACGACGTTGCCCGCACGCACATGCTGAATCATGTGCCGTTCTGGTTCCTCCGCCACGGCGAGACCGACTGGAATGCGCAAGGGCTGTCCCAGGGCAACGTCGATGTTCCGCTCAACCCAACCGGACACGCGCAGGCCCTGTCGGCGGCGGAGCGCCTGCGCCACCGCGGCATCACCACGATTGTCAGCTCGCCCTTATCCCGCGCCCGCGTGACAGCCGAGATCGTCGGCAATGCACTTGGCCTGCCGGTGCGAACCGACGATGGGCTGCGCGAGGTCCGCTTCGGCGTGCAGGAAGGCCAGCCGATGTCCGATTGGTTCCCGGACTGGGTGGCGGGCCGGTTCACCCCGGAGGGGGCGGAATCATTTGCCGCGCTGCGCCGTCGTGCCGTGACAGCTATCAATTTTGCCACATCGCTGCCGCCGGTTGTCCTCGTGGTGGCACACGGCGCCCTGTTTCGCGCGCTACGAACCGCCATGGCCATCGAGCCTTTGCTGCGCACGCCGAATGCCGTGCCAATCTGGTGCGACCCGCCGCTCGGAAAAGCTCGCGCCTGGACGCTGGATTACAGCGGCTGACGCCTTGGCATTCGGTATGGAGCAAGCGTAATGTGACAACACTGTGAGCATCGCATATTCGGCTCGGAGACGGATCGTGACAGGCTCTCGATGGCACGGTTGGTTCGATTTAATCTATCGGGAGAACGAAGGAGTAGAGACGTTCATGACCAGCAACCTGCGACGATTCCTGCCCGCTATCGTCGCCAGTAGTACTTTGGCCCTGATGGCGGCTCTTTCGCCGGTACAGGCTGCGGATCAGGGACCGATCAAGATCGGCGTGGTCAGCGAAGAAGCCGCGATCGTCGGCAAGGCGATCAGCCAGGGGGCGCAGCTCGCGGCCGACGACATCAATTCCAAGGGCGGCATCAACGGCCGCAAGATCCAGATTATAACCTACGACGATCATTCGTCCGCCGCCGACGCGGTGCGCGCCTACCAACGCGCGGTGCAAGAAGATCATGTCGATGCGGTGGTCACGACGTTCATCAGCGAGGTTGCGTTGGCGATCGAGCCATGGGCCGCTCGGCTGCACATGCCCACCATCACGCCGGCGGCGGCTAGCAACCTGATCAGCGAGCAGGTGCACGACAAGTACCCGCAGTTCAAATACATGTTCGAAGGCTGGCTGCCGGCCCCAATCCTCGCCCAGGCGGTATGCGACTCGTCGCACGATCTTCTGGTCGAGAAGCTGCACATGAAGACCGCAGCGCTGATGCGCGAAGACGCCGACTGGACCAAGCCGCTCAACGACGGCGAAGCAGCTTGCCTGCCCAAGGCAGGCCTGAACGTGGTGGACCAGGTTGCGTTCAACCCCGATACCACCGATTTCACGCCGATCTTCAATTCGATCGAAGCGAAGCATCCCGACGTGATCCTGACCGGCATCGCGCATGTTGGCGTACAGCCGACGGTCCAATGGCAGGCGCAGCAGGTGCCCATCCCGATGGCCGGCATCAGCGCGCAGGCTACGAATCCGACATTCTGGAAGGACACCAATGGCGCCACCAATGGCGTGATCACCCAGACCGGGACTGTGGAAGGCCTGGCGCTGACCTCGCTGACCAACAAGGTCGCCGACGAATTTGTGAAGAAATACGGCCGCTTCCCAGCGTTCACCGGCTTCACGGCGTACGACTGCGTGCGCATGCTCGCCGCCGCGATGCAGCGCGCCCACTCCACCAAGCCCGACAAGATCGTTGCGGAAATGGAGAAGACCAACATGGAAGGCACGTTGGGCCAGCTTGCCTTCTATGGCCGCAATGACACTTACACACACGCGCTGAAATACGGTCCCCAATACATCACCGGCACGTTCATGCAGTGGCAGAATGGCAAGCAGGTGTGCGTCTGGCCGGAGAACAAGTGTCCCAACAAGATGGTGTTCCCGTCCTTTGTGAAGCTGCCGGTCGAAAAGGCGGCCGCGAAGTAATTGCTTATCTCCTCCTCCCCTTGCGGGCGGGAGTGCGGGGAGGGTGCCACGTTCATTGGCTCTACCCGCGCGCTCCCCTGACGACTTCCGCCAAGGGGAGAGGAAAACTGTTCGTCCCCTACCTCCATAAGGCACATGCGCGGGCTGCAGATTCTTATCGACGGGTTCGCGATCAGTTCGCTCTATGGCCTCGGCGCGGTGGGCTTCACGTTGATGTTCGGCGTGTGCGGCGTCCTCAACCTCGCGCATGGCGGCATCATGCTGGTCGCTGCGTTGCTCGGCTGGTGGGTCGCCGCTGATCACGGCGCCGGCCCGTACGGCGGCGCGGTCGTCGGCATTCTGGCCGGCCTGATCGCGTCCTTCATCACCTACTTCGTCGTCGTCCGGCCGATCCAACGCTCCCGCGCTATTCCACGCGCCGAGGAAGAGATCTTCCTGCTCACCGGCACGCTGCTCTGGGGCGTGATGATCCAGGTCGGCATGGACTATCTGTTCAGCAACAATCCGGTGACAATGCAGCCGCTCGCGCCCGGCATCGTCGACATCTTCGGCGTGCGCACACCGAACAACGAGGTGCTGATCGCCGTTGCCTGCTGGGGGGCGATCGGCCTGTTGTCGCTGCTGGTCAACAAGACTCAGATCGGGAAACAGTTACTCGCCGCATCGATTAATCCGCGCGGCCTCACGCTGCTTGGCTTCGAACTCTCGCGAATCTATCTCATCGTCTGGACAATCTACGGCTTACTGACCGGATTAGCCGGTGTGCTGCTGGCATCATTCTTCGGCATCAGCTCCGACAATGCCGGAAACCTCACGGCCAGCGCGTTCACCATCGTCATTCTCGGCGGCCTGGGAAGCGTGCCGGGATCGCTGATCGCCGCCTACGTCGTCGGCTATGCCGAGACCCTGACGGCCTATCTGATCAACCCAACACTGCGGCCGATCCCGGCACTGTTGATCCTCGTGCTGGTGCTCTATATCCGGCCCCGCGGCCTGCTCGGGCGACGGTAGGGAGCCCCTCATGTCCCTGCTCCGCAACCGCATCATGTGGGCCGCAGCCCTGCTCATCATCAGCATCGCCGCGCCCGGCTGGCTGGGCGCCTACTTCCTCGGCGTGCTTACCACCGCCTATTACTTTGGCGTCTTCGCCATGTCCTGGGACCTGCTTTTCGGATTCGCTGGCGAGGTGAACTTCGGTCCGACCTTCCTGATCGGGGTCGGCGCCTATGGTGCCGGACTGATGAACAACGCCGGCTACAGCATCCCGATCTCCCTACTTGCCGGCACCGCTGCGGCCGTGGTCGGTGGCCTGCTGCTCGCACTCCCAGCGCTGCGTCTGCGCGGTCCGTATTTCGGCCTGGTTACGCTCGTCGCCGTGCTTCTGTTGCTTGACTTCATCGTCATTTTCGCGAGCGTGACCGGCGGCGAGATCGGCATGATGGTACCGGACGTGCTGTCAGTTAGCGCCACCCTCAACTATTACTACGCGCTGGGTTTCCTCGTCATCTCGGCGGTGATCCTCTACGGGTTGTCGCGTTCTCCGGTGGGATTGATCCTGCAAGCCACCGGACAGGACCGCATCGAGGCCGCCGCGCTCGGCTTCAATGTTACGAAGCATAAGCTGGCCGCATTCTGCATCAGTGCGTTCTTCTCGGGCCTGGCAGGAGGGCTGGTAACATTTTACGGCGGCCTCGCCTCGGTTGACACGGTCGTGAGTCTGGCGATCACAGTGAATATCGTGATCGCCGTCGTGTTCGGCGGACGACGTACGATCCTCGGTGCAATACTTGGCTCGATCTTTCTGATCCTGGCTGGCGAGTTGCTGCGCCCGATCGGCCAGCTCAACACGTTCGTGGTGTCGGCAGTCGCTCTGGCGGTGATCATCTTCTTCCCAGACGGCGCGCTGGGATGGCTGCTGCGCCCGAGGGATCCGACCTGATGCTCGACACCACTCCACTGCTGGAAGTCTCCGGCCTGACCAAGCGTTTCGGCGGTCTGCTCGCAGTGAACGACATCGGCTTTTCGATCCGTCCCGGCGAAATCCTCGGCCTGATCGGTCCTAATGGCTCCGGCAAATCAACCGTGATGAAGCTGGTGATGGGCATCGAACGCCCCAACGCCGGCAGTGTCCGGCTGGCCGGCGCAGAGATCGCCGGCTGGCCGACACACCGCATCGCTCGCCGGGGCGTCGGCATCGTGTTCCAGCATTCGCGTCCGCTGCACCGGCAGACGGTGCTGGAGAACATCAAGCTGGCGCTGCTGCCCGATTCACTGCTGCGCCTCGCGGCCGAACCGCATGTGGAACAGCGTGCGCGCGCGATCGCTGAACGCGTTGGCCTCGGCGGCGTACTCGGCCGCCGTCCACCAACACTGCCTTTCGCCGATCTGCGCCGGCTGGAAATGGCCAAGGCTCTCGCGCGCGACCCGAAAGTGGTACTGGTCGACGAACCGTTTGCGGGGCTGACGCCTGCCGAAGTCACCACGTTCTCGGAACTGATCGACGGGTTTCGCCGCGACGGTCGCGCCGTTCTGCTGGTCGACCACAACGTGAAAAGCGTCGCCGCGCTGGTGGACCGCGTATTGGCAATGTATCTCGGCCAGCGCATCGCCGAAGGCACCGCCGAAGAAGTCATGCGCGATGAAACTGTCCGCCGCGTCTATATCGGCGGCAAGATCGAAACGCACCCGCGCAAGGGGCTCGGTGTCGAAGGCCGTGAGGCATTGCTCGAGGTGCGGAACATCGACGTATTCTACGGCAAGGCCCAGGCCCTGCAGCAGGTCGCGATCCATATCGACGCCGGCGAATTCGTCTCCGTCGTCGGACTGAACGGTGCAGGCAAGACGACGCTGTTCAACGCAATCTCGGGCCTGGTGCCGTTCGCCGGCGATATCCACTGGGCGGGTGAGAGTCTGCGTGGCCGGTCGCCCGCTCGCATCGCGCGGGAGGGCATCGTGCAATGTCCGGAAACGCGCGAGTTATTCGGCGACCTGAGCGTACGTGAGAACCTTGATCTCGGCGGCCAGCATCTGTCGAAGGACGAGCGCAAGCAACAGCTTGCCTGGCTGCTCGGCTTGTTCCCGATATTGCAGGAACGGCAGAACCAGCCGGCGTCGACGCTATCGGGCGGCGAGCAGCAGATGCTGGCAATTGCACGCGCGCTGATGATGAAGCCCAGGCTGCTGATCCTGGACGAGCCGACGCTCGGGCTGGCGCCGGTGATTCTCGAACAACTGTCGATCGCGCTGGGCCAGCTGCGCGAAACGACGCCGATGACCGTGTTGCTCGGCGAGCAGAATGTCACGTTCGCGCTGCCGCACGCGGATCGGGTCTACGTGCTGGAACATGCCCGCGTCGTTTGGGAAGGCGATCCTGGCCGTTTCGCTGACGAAATGGGGGCCGGGTACCTGTAGCTGCTCTACGCGTCATGGCCGGATTTGTCCCGACCATCCACGCCGAGCTGTCACCGGGAATAAAGGCGCAGGTGCCGCCACACGGGCGGCCAAAGCGCGGCGTCCTGCTGACCCCTCAGTGCGGCAGCCCCGTGAAGAACAGCGACACCGCCACGACCGCCGCGAAAATCGCGACGGCCACGATGAACGGTTTGATGTGATTCTGTCCGGAGTCGAAGCTCGGATCGGGCTGGCTGACGCTCATGCGTGGGGTTCCGCTGCGGATTGGTGGAAGCATCACGCTGCGTCGTGGCGTCACGGATGGCTTTGAGCTGGATCAAATCGTCAGTCCTGCTGACCGGTCGAGCACCACCGCAAGCCGCATCGCGACCGCTGCCGCGACGGCGACCGCGGCTGCCGCGAGGGCCGATGCGCCAGCGAAGCTGTGCGTCCGATCCAACATCACCCCGGCGACGGTCGGACCGATAATCTGGCCCAGGCCGAACGCGGCGGTGATGATAGAAAAGGAGCGCCGCTGATGCCGTGGCCCCATGGCCCGTGCCGCGGCAAACCCCAGTGCCGTAATGCCCATGAACGTAGCGCCAAGCAGGGCCGCCGCGGTCAAGGCGCCGACTGGCGAAGACCAAAGGCCACCCATGGCGACACCAGCTGCCTCGATAAGGCAGGCGAGAGCATAGGCACGCAGCGGTCCCATGTTCGCGGCAATCCGGCTCCATCCCGCGGTAGACGGCGCAGCGGTCAGGCCCACCACGAGCCAAACAACAGCTTCCAATGTGCGCGCCTGCGTGGTCGCCCGAACAACAGCGACAAGAAACGTTGCCGTCACGACGTAGCCAAAGCCGAACAAGCCGTGGCATAGCGCGAGTGCGCGCAATCCCCGCGGCGGCGGTTCAAGGGCCGTCTCTGGTGCATGTGCCTGCAGTGCAGGCGTCGTCTCCTGCACCAGCCAGACGGCGAACGGCACGGCCACCGCCGACACCACGCCCGAGACCGACCACAGTGTCCGCCAGTCTGCGCCAAAGGCGCGCAGTGCATCGACCAGCACGGCGGAGAACGCAATGCCGGCTCCCACACCCGCGAAATGCAGCGCCGCCCAGCGGGTTCGCTGCGTCACCGCGAGCCGGTCCAACACAATCGCAGACCCAAGCACCAGCACGAAGGCACTGGCGACGCCGCCGACGAAGCGAAGCAGCAGAAATGCGGGCATGGAGCCGGGGACCGCCATGGCGCCAGTCGTCGCCGCACTGGCGGCGAGGCCGCCCAGAAACCAGGAGCGGCGGCCTCCTGGCAGCCGTGCCGCGGCGAGCAAAGCCCCTACGAGATAGCCCAGGAAGTTCGCCGAGGCGATCGCGCCCGCTGCCGATTTGCTCAGCCCAAGGGCGGCCACCATGTCTGGCAGGATGGGGGTGTAGACGAAACGACCAATCCCCATGCCGGCTGCCAGCGCCAGCATGCCGCCGAGTGCCACACCGGTCCCCGCGCAGCGGCCGGCAAGCTCTCGCTGCACGACCGGCGCTGTCCGCCCGCGAGCGTCCATGACTCACCGCCCCTCGTTGCTGGGGGTAAGGTGAGACCGCGCAACGATCAGGCAAAACGATTAATTCTGATCGGCCCCATCTGTATCCGAGATCGGACTATTCCGCGGCCTGCGCCAGCGCGGCGGCCGGACACACCATGGCCAGGAATGCAGTGAGTGCACTGGATAGGTACGTATCGCGTCGGCGAACGAAGACAGTCTCCACCAGCGCATCGGCGGGCGGCAGACGATGCACCGCCACCCTCCCCTCCTCCCATACCGGGCCGATGAGCGCTCGTGGCAGCAGAGAAATGCCAAGGTTGGCGGCGACGCAGCCAAAAAGCGCCTCGACGGTACCGAACTCAAGCACCCGCGGCGTGGCGACGCCGCGGCGGGCGAGGATTGTCTCCAGCCGCTGACGATACGAGCAACCTGCCCGCAGCACCACGATACGCACATCGCCGCCAGCGGTCAGCGCATCCACCGAGGTCACGGAAGGCGCGGTGAGCAGAGCGAGTTCTTCGCGAAACACCGGCGTGCTCAGCAGTTCGCCGTGCGCGATGGGGCCGCAGACGAACGCGCCCTCCAACTTGTCGTCCAGCACCTGGGCGACCAGCTCGCAGGTCGTTCCGGTGCGCAGGGTCAGCTCGACATTGGGATAGGCCGTGGCGTAGGCAGCAAGTGGCCGTGACAACCGCAGTGCCGTGCTGGTTTCCAGCGCACCAATGACCAACGGCCCCTGCGGCGTGCCCTCATCGGCAACGGCGCGCCGAGCGTCCTCGAGCAGCCGCGCGACGCGCTGCGCGTAGGGCAGCAGGCGACGGCCGGCGGCGGTTGGCTCGACGCCGCGCGGGTGGCGACGGAACAGTGGTGTGCCGACTTCGTCCTCGAGCTGGCGGATGCGGGCGGTGACATTCGACTGCACGGTGTGCAGTGCCTCGGCGGCGCGGCCCATGCCACCGAGCCGCACCACGGCTTCGAAGATGCGCAATTCCGCCGCGTCCATGCCGCCAAAGATAGGGTCGGCACGACGCGATGGCGAGGCTGGGCCTGGATCGGTGAGCGCGCGCGGCGTTCTGGTGTTCGCGCAGCATCGGCAGACGCGCTGTCGTGCGCGAACTCGCTGCCGGATCATGGGCCTTGCGCACCTTGCGCCGGAGCAGCCTGACCGCCTGACTATGGGCGGTCATCCGATCGCACTGGAAGGTCGTGTTCAAGCTTCGCTTTCTGCACAGCGAGCTGGTCATTCTGCGGGTCTGCTTTGCACGACCCAGCGACGACGGTCTCATCGGCCGGTGCGCGGGTGGCATATGACGCGTCGTCCTCGACACTGTGGTGGGGCCCATCCGGACGAGCGGAACAGCTTGCACGATGGAACACCCATGGCGGCGGTTGACGGGCGGCAACGCTGGCCGCGCGCGGCCATAGCCGCCCTTGCCGGCCGTTGTTTTTTGCGTCCATCACCAATGCGCGGCGACACCCACGCGTTGGCGAGAGATCATCGCATCAGATTGCGGATCGCCTCCAACTGCCCCGGATCATCCCCCGGGCACACAAGCAACGCGTCGTCGAAACCCAGATCCTCGACACGCCGCAGGCGGTCGCGTGCCTCGCTCGGCGGGCAGATCAGCGAGATTCCCAACGGACGGCCAACGGCTGGAATTTGTGGTTCGAGCCGCAGGTCAGTGAAAATGTTCGCCAGCACCGCACGCTTACCGCCCGCGCTGCGGTACATCCGCTGGCCGATTTCCGCGTCTTCCCAGGTGCCGTGAATGCCAGAGGCAATCCAGCCCTGGCAGCGTGTCGCAGCCAGGTTGATCCAGCGCGGGCTACGCCAGGCACCCAACAGCACGGGTGGACCACCCTCCGTGCCTGGCCACTGGGTCAACGCCGGTCCGTAAACCGGTTCACCGTTCCAGGTGCGGCGCATTGTCTCAAGCATGCCAGGAAGCACTTTGAAGCGTGTGTCGTAATCCGCCTGCACTGCCTCGAAATCCGCGCGCGTCGAGCCGGTACCAACGCCGAATCTCAGCCGCCCGGCCGACAAAAGATTGACGGTCTGAACGCGATGCGCATGCTCCACCGGGTGGCGGATGGGAATCTGAACGACGCAGGTGCCGAGCTCTAGCCGCCTCGTGGAAGCGCACAGCACGCCGAGAAGTACCAGCGGATCGAGCGTGGCCCAGCCGCGGCCAAAGGCATCAGTGACCCAGATGCCGTCGAAGCCGAGAGCCTCGACACGCTGTGCGACGCCGACGATGTGGTCGATCATCGCGCTGGGGCCATCAGGTGCAAGCTGTCGGTGGATGGTGACGATTCCGATGCGCAATGCAGGCACTCCCCCATAGCTTTCGGGGGATGGTCTGCGGCCAGCGAGGGCAGGGTCAAGCCCTCTTGCCACGTCGCCCCGTGTCTGAACGACATTTGTTGGTGCGACGATCCTTCAGACGAAATTCTGCCAGTGCCGCGCCTGGCACAAGGAGGACCGGCGGCGCGACAGACGGGAAATCTGGTTCTGCGCGCTCGGCGGTCGACGCAGACGTCCATCCGGGCCGGGTCGGCGGACGGCGCTCAGGACATCACCATCCCTGCCTAGTACATCGATTCGGTGGAACTGATCATTTCGCCACTCGATTCCTCTGACTGCTACTGCCTTGTATCATAAAACCGATTCGGATTCGGTGGAGACAAGGATCATGGCAGCGTGGCGACGGGCGATCGAACTGGCATTGGCGCCTGAGGAGGTTGCGAAGCTGACGTCGATAGCGCGATCACGGACCGAACCGGCGAGCCGGGTCGAGCGCGCGCGGATGCTGCTGGCCTATCGGGACGATCCGTCATTCTTCGCAGTTGGCCAGGCGCTCGGTGTTCATCATCAGACTGTCCAGCGCTGCGTCGAACGCGCCGTTGTCGTTGGTCCGTTCGAGGCGTTGGACGATCGGCCGCGGCCGGGCAAGGAGCCGACCCACACGGCCGAGGCGAAAGCCTGGCTGGTGTCGCTGGCGTGCCAGAAACCCAAGGAATTGGGCTATCCCCATGAATTGTGGACCACGCGACTGTTGGCCGATCACGCGCGGGAGCACTGCCTGGCGGCCGGGCACAGCTGCCTCGCCAAACTGGCGCAGGGCACGGTGTGCAAGATCCTTGCTGCGGAGGAGGTCAAGCCGCACAAGGTGCGCTATTACTTGGAACGCCGCGACGCAGAGTTCGAAGAGAAAATGGCCGAGGTACTGTGCGTCTACCGAGAGGTGAAGATCCTCAGGGAAGAGGCTGCCGAAGCCAAAACCGCGCCAAGCCCTCAGGTCGCATTCGTCTCCTACGACGAGAAGCCGGGTATTCAGGCGATCGAAAACACCGCTCCCGACCTTCCGCCCACGCCCGGTCAGCATCCGACCCTCGCCCGGGACCATGAATACAAACGCCACGGTACGGTAAGCCTCCTGGCCGGCATTGATCTGCTGACCGGCCAGGTCCATGCCCTGGTCAAAGACCGACACCGCAGCCGCGAGTTTGTTGAATTCCTCAAGCTGCTTGATGCAGCCTATCCCGCCGATACGGCAATCCGCCTGGTCCTCGACAATCATTCAGCGCACATCTCGAAGGAAACCAGGGCGTGGGTCGCAGCCCAGCCGGACGGGCGCTTCCAGTTCACTTTCACACCCAAGCACGGTTCCTGGTTGAATCTTGTAGAGGGCTTCTTTTCCAAGCTTGCGCGCTCGGCCCTCCGGCATATTCGTGTTGCCTCGAAACAGGAACTCAAGGATCGCATC
>JASHQG010000553.1 GCA_030037665.1 Acetobacteraceae bacterium | reverse complement strand
CGCGTACCGATGCCGAAGCCGGGTAATGCCGGACAGCAGCTCGCGGAGCTGGTAACCTCACGGGATGATTGGGTTGGCCACTTTTCCGTCATCGCGCCCGGCCGCGTCCGCATGCGCGCACTCCAAAAATAACGCGTCGCTGGATCACTCAGTCACACTATTTGTTTGTCTGTGTTAATGCGCCCCGTCCGTGGCGCAACGTCAAGGTCACCGATCGCCGCACGGCCCGCGACTTCGCCGAATACATGCGTGACCTGGTCGATGTGCACTATCCGAAGACCGAGTTGATCCGGGTGGTGATGGACAACCTCTCCACGCATTGTCCCGGCGCCCTATACGAAGCATTCCCGGCACCGGAGGCTCATCGCATCCTGCAGCGCCTCGAGTTCCATTGCACGCCCAAGTGCGCGCCGGGAATCAGGATCGATGCGGCTCTGCGTCAATCATCGAGGCCGCTCTTCACGCGTGTTGGCAAAGTCGTAGCCGGGACAGTCCCGTCGTGACGCATGTGCCTCTCGCGCCGGGTGCTGTCGTTGGCAACGACACCGACATTCGCGCCGTCAAAAGCCCGGTGTCTCGTGGGTTCGTCGGCGCTGGTGGGCCTCTCCCGCCGCAGGCGGGAGAGGTCATTGCCGTCTACTCGATCGGCACAAAGATCGAGTGCCGCAGCTTGCCGCCGATCGACTTCGACAGATGCCCTTTGCCACGGACATCTTCGACCAGTATCACCTCACCCGCGCCGATCTGTCGTGCCTCGCCGTCGCTCGCGGTGATCTGCACGCCGCCGTCCAGGTTTATGATGTATTGGCGCCGTGGCGCCGGGTGCCAGCTCAGGTCGTAATCGCCGCCGGTCTCACGGAAGATGATGCCCGTCGCCGGCAGGCGCTTGGACAGCTTGCTGCCGTTGCGTTCCTCTACCCATTCCACGTCGATGTCGCGCCAGTGCGTCTCGCCGTGGTCGTCGACAAAGATGTTATGAATACGCATCACGTTCTCCCTTCCCTACTCGATTGGCACGAAGATCGAGTGCCGCATCTGGTTGTTGACTGACTTTGACAGGTGGCCCTTGCCGCTGGTGTCCTCCACCAGGATCACCTCGCCGGCACCGATCACGCGCGCCTCGCCATCGCTCGCCGTCAACTGCACGCCGGCGTCGAGATTGATGATATACTGCCGGCGCGGCGCCGGGTGCCATGGCCGGTCGTGCTCGGCCTGGGTCTGCCGGAAGATGATGCCGCTTGCCGGCAGCCGCGCCGACAGCCTGCCGGCCTCATTTTGCTCCGCGTACTCCACCTCGATGTCGCGCCAGTGAGATTCGCCGTTGGCGTCGCAATAGAGATTGTGGATGCGCATGCACGTTTCCCCTGTTATCGCGATGTCTGCCGGATTGAAGCGATCTTCCGATGGCGATTGCGTCGTCGCGGCACACCTCGCAACGACATCTATGCGGCCCGCAGCGTCATTGGCAGGCTCGCCATGCCGCGCAGCGTGTTGTTGTAGCGCCGCTTTGGTTCGCCGCTGATCTCAATCGCCGCGCACTTCCGCGCCAGCGCGCCGAGGATGAGTTCGCCCTCCAGTCGTGCCAGCACGGCGCCCAGGCAGGCATGGATACCGTGGCCGAAACCGACATGGCCTGCGTTGCGCCGCGTGATGTCGTACTCGTCGGGGTTCTCCCACCGCCGCGGATCGCGGTTTGCCGCGCCCAGGAACATCAGCACCTTGCGCCCCTCGCCGAGATGTTCTCCACCGATGGCGACGTTGCCTGTCGTGGTGCGGAAGAACGTCTGCACAGGACTTTCCAGCCGCACGGCTTCCTCGAATGCCGCACGCGCCAGCGATGGATCGGCGCGGAGCCTCCTGAACTGCTCCGGAAACCGCGCCAGACAATACAAAGCGGCACCAATGCCATTGACCGTCGTGTCCACGCCCGCGGTCAGCAGCGATCGCACCAGGATCTCCGCTTCGTCCCGCGTGACGTCGCCGGCGTCGGCCGCCCGGTGGATGGCCGCACCGAAGCCGCCCGGCGACAGCGCCTCCCGCTTCGACTGCGCCTGCACCCATGCCAGTACCGGCGCTGCATCCTGCACCGCCGCCTTGAAGAAATCGTTGCGTGGACCGAAGCTGTTGAACACCATGTTGCCGTACGGCAGCAGAAAACGGCGGTTCTCGCGGGGCATGCCGACCGCGTCGGGAAACACCGTGAGCGGATAGGCTTCCGCGAGGTCGCACACCGCGTCGAAGCGTTGGCGTTGCAGTAGTTCGTCGATCAGCGTGTCCGCTGCGCGGGCAAAGTCCGCCCGGAGTGCGCGGACCGCTGCCGGCGACATCACGCCGTCCATCACCCTGCGTGTGCGGTCGTGCAGTGGTGGATCTTTTTCCAGGAGCAGGCTGGGCAGTCGCCACGGCTTCTCTTTGGCAAAGTCGCTCAGCCCAACGCCCCGCTGCGATGAGAAGTTCTGCCAGTCCGCCAGCATCGCCTGGACATGCTCATAGCGCGCAACGGCGAAGGCGTCGTAACGCGAGAGATAAGCAACCGGACCTGCATCGCGCAGTGCGGCATGCACGGGAAACGGATCGTCAAAGAACTCTCGAGAGAACGGATCGACGTCAAGACTGGGGACGGTCATGCTCATTCCCCCACCGCCAGCCTGGTGGTTCGCCGGTCTTCCAGCAGATGAGGATCAATGCGACGACGAGGGCGGCAAGCCACAGATAGAATGAAACAAGAGCGCGAAACACCGGCACACCGTGCTCGGTGCGATATCGCAGCGCCACAATGTCGAACGCCACTGCGGCCACGAACGCCGCCAGCACCAGCCAGCCTTCGATGCTGGCCGGCGTCCAGCCCCAACCGAATTTCTTGGCGCGGA
This sequence comes from Acetobacteraceae bacterium, assembly GCA_030037665.1. Lineage (GTDB taxonomy): Bacteria > Pseudomonadota > Alphaproteobacteria > Acetobacterales > Acetobacteraceae > JASHVB01. The sequence continues at coordinate 2,345 of JASHQG010000553.1, read as the reverse complement.
ACCACGGTCTCGTCACGTCGCGGCTTCTGCCGTTACGCCTCGCCACAGCTCGCCGTCGCGGACGACCCTGCCTTCCGACTCCAGCTTCAGAAGGTGTGCCAGCACGTTGCGTTCCGCCGCACGGCGCAGGCGCGGATGGACCTGAGAATAGATCGTATCCATCAACGTGTGCGTGTCCGCCGCACCATCGCGATGGAGCTTCGCGGCGATCGCCTGCTCTCGTGCCATCCGGTGCGTGAGCATCTCATGCACCAGGTCGCGCGGCTGTGGCAGCAGTGGACCATGGCCGGGCAGGAATACGTCATCGGTGCGATCCAGAAGCAGGCGCAGGCTATTGAAATAGTCGGCCATGTCGCCGCCGGGTGGGCTGACGACGCTGGTGGACCATGACATCACGTGATCGGCCGAGAACAAGACTCCGGTGCCATCCTTGGCCTGCAGCGCATAGCACAGATGATCCAGCGCATGGCCCGGCGTGTGCAGTGCCATCATGTCGGCGACCGCGTCGCCGTCAGCCAGCTTGATGTCCCCTTCGAACGTCTCCGCGCCGCTGATCCGGAAGGATGCAACCGGCGCACCGGTCGCATCCTGCAATTCGGGAACCGCGCCGATGTGGTCGTGGTGCGTGTGGCTAACGAGGATCAGGGCAATGTTCTTGCCTGTCGCACGCAAAATCGCCTGCACATGCTCCGGATGATCCTCGGGGCCGGGATCCAGCACCACCATGCCTTCGGATGTGTCGATCAGGTAAGTGTTCGTGCCATAGTAGGTCATTGGCCCGGGATTGGGGGCAACAATGCGGGAAATGCCGGGCATCACCGGCAACACCGCGCCACGTTCGGGTTCGGGTTCGGTCAGGAAGGGCATGGCGTCCTCGTTGCGTTTCCCACCGTAGATGCAGCAAAGCACCCGGGCTGGCAACGCCACGGCTCCAGTGCAAGGATTGTCGTCTCAACGGGAGGAAACCGCTATGGCCAAGGGTCTGCTGTTCGCCTCGTTCGACTACTCCGGCGCGCACGAGGACGAATTCCACGACTGGTACGACCTGGAACATGTCCCGGAACGCCAGCGCGTGCCGGGCTTTCTGAACGCCGAACGATGGATCGGCGACGAGAACCCGAAGATCGCGGTTGCCACCTATGATCTTGAAAGCCGTGAGGTGCTGCACAGCCCGCCCTATCAGGCGATCGGCGGCGCGAACGGATCGGTCTGGACGAAGCGCATCACCGCCATGACCGAGCGTCTCATGCGTTTCGAGGGCGATCAGATCGTCCCCGGCGACGTGACGGCTCCGACCGGCGCAGGCGGGCTCCTGGTCGCGTCGATGAATGTCGATCCTGCGGCGGAGCATGAATTCAACGAATGGTACAATGCCGAGCACCTGCCGCAGCTCGGCGCCGTGCCGGGCGTGCTGTGCGCCCGCCGCTTCCGCGCCGGCGCGCCCGACGTGCCGCGGAAATACCTGGCGCTCTATCACCTGAAGTCACCAGACGTGCCGCGCTCCGATGCATGGAACAAGGCGGCGGACACCGAGTGGACGCGCAGGATGCGCCCGCATTTCCGCGACCTGATGGTGCTGCGGCTGAAGCGCTACGTGCGCAACCGCTGAGCGGCGTGTCGATCGTGGCCGCCCTCGCGGGGGCGGGTCACATCGATCCTCAGCGCAGGTCGAGAATGCACGTGGGGCGGCCGTAGCCCTGAGTACAAGCGGCCCCTGGCCACGGCGCCGTCAGTCCAGCCCGACGGCGTGCGGGAACTTGCGCCAGCGCGGGGTTGGTGGTGGCAAACGCCGCATAGACGCGGCTGGACCCGTTGAAGTCGGCGTAAATCCGGTGGGCCGGGAGGAAATCCCGATATGCGCTCGCCAGACCCAGACCCTGACCGGAAAGCGCGGGATCGTGCCAAAGTGCCACCACGCGGTCGCGATAGTCCTGTCCCAGCACCGGCGTCTGGGAATGGTAATCGGCGATCGCCTGCAGCCAGTCACGCGTGCCGGCGTGCAGTGCGTCCAGAAAGTGCGCGGCGTACAGTGCATTGGCCCGCGGTTCGAATGCCTCATCGAGCGAGGCAAAGGCGTCCGGGTGGAACATCAGGTTGATCTGCAGGCAGCCCACGTCGATCGAGCGCACCCCTCGGCTCTGCAGCTGCTGGACCGCGGCGATCGCCTCGGCCTTGGTGGGGAAGAAGGTGCCGCTCCCCGCGGCGTTGATCGTCCAGGGCCAGGGAGCCAGCCGTCCGGTTCGCGGATCAGGCCGGCCGCTTTCAACGCGCGCGATGGCGCCAAGCAGGTGCGCCGGCAGTCCGCCGGTCTCCTGCGCCTGGGCGACGGCGGCCTCGCACATTCC
>JASHQG010000064.1 GCA_030037665.1 Acetobacteraceae bacterium | reverse complement strand
AGCGCGGACGGTCCGAGAGGCGCTCGTCCGTACGGGCCCTTGTTCGAGGCAGCCTCGTGCGATGGCCGGTTCGTTATCTGCCGGACTTGGGAAACGCGGACGGAGCAGCACGAGACTGCCAGATGCAGCGGGACACACTTCGCATTTGCGACGTGCACCCGGACACCATCAGCACCTGCCCATCCGAATCAGAACGTCGGCTGTCGAGCAATTTCAATTTTTGTCCGGCGTTTATCCCCCAAACGGGGGACGCGCGAGGGGCGCTTTTGTCGCACTCTGGGGGCACACCGCGAGTAGGAGAACCGGATATGTCGTCGATCACCGAGATTGCCCAGACGTTCTTCGCGGCATGTGAGGCGGGGAAGGGTTGGAGCGTGTGTCGGGAGTACTGCTCACCAGACGCGACATTTGCGGCACAAGCTGAGCCGCTGGCCGAGGTTACGACCTTACAACAATACACCGACTGGATGCAGGGGCTGATGACCGTCCTGACCGATGCGACCTACGAGGTGAAGTCGTTTGCCACCGATGCGGCGCGCAACAACGTGTGCGCCTACGGCGTCTTCACCGGCACGCATCTGGCCGGCGGCCCATGCCCCCCGACCGGCAAGCGGACAGTCACGGACTATGTTTACGTCATGCAATTTGCCGATGGAAAGATCACACATATGACCAAGATCTGGAATTCGGGCGTGGCGCTGAAGCAACTTGGCTGGGTCTGACGTGCCACCGAGCCGAAAGCCCGGCCGCCTGCAAGGCGCTTCCACTTCGGGGCCGCCGCTCCGTCGGGCCGAAAGGAGGAGGAGCAGAACCGCCGATGCCGCCTGTTATGTCACCGACAAGCGTGTACGGAACCTCGCCCGCGACTCTCGATCAGCGACAGAGCTACCAAGCGTATAGATCCTCTGGAGGCCAGCGATGAGCCGGTTCGCGAAGATTGTTGGATTCTCCGGCGCACTGCTCGCGCTGTTCGCCACGTCCTCGCCCTGCCCACGCGCCGATCAGGTCGACCAGCGCCTGTCCGAGGGCCAAGCCGTGCAGGCTGAACTAAATGGCAACGCTTCGGCAATCACGTACTGGGTGAGCGAGCCCGACGGCTGGCACGTCGTGACCACGGTCGACACTGTGATTGCGCAGAACAGTGACGCCGAGAATCATGCAGTCGTGCGCTTCGAAGCGGTGCTGCTGCCAGGTCAGTCGCAGGCGATCTCGGTTCCATTTCCCCTTGGCGAGCAACCACGGATTCTGCGTATCCGTCGATTGGGCAACAAATTGCAAGTCATGTGCATCCCGGGCATTCGTGAAGCGTCCGAGGCAAAGTGAAATCTTGTCTGTCTGGCTCCGATGCAGGGGCCGGCCCCACGTTGGTTAACAAAGGACGCCATTGGCGACTGAAGACAGAGCGACACCGGCGCAGCACGCCGGTCCGACACAACCGCGCCGCAAGTGCCGCAGCTTTGCACCGAGGCCTGTGGCATCGAGTACGCCGGCTCGCCCGGACGCAGATTTCAGGTCGGCCGCGGTGCGTGGAACGGCGCCTGCGCCGCGGCGGCAGAGAGACCGCACTGGCAGCGCGACGTTACACGCCTGCCGCCATCTCCGCGCGAATACCGTTGCGCAGTCGCTGCATCGCCCGCTCCAGCAGGTCAGCGGACTGGGCGAAGCAGACGCGCAGGAAGCCTTCGCCGGCCGCGCCGAACGCCACACCCGGCGCGACGGCCACGCGATGGTTGGTCACCAGCTTCTTCGCGAGGTCCAGACTGTCGGTCAGTCCTTCAACGCCCAAAAACGCATAGAACGCGCCGGGCGGCGCGGCGTAGCGGATGCCGTTCAATCCGTCGAGCGCTTCGCCGGCGAGCTTCCGTCCCGTCGCACAATGGGCAAGAAACCGCCGCACCGTCTCCGCGTCGTGTAGTGCGGCGATTCCGGCCTCTTGGATGAACGGGGCAACGCCGGAATGCGTGACCTCAACGATCTCGGTCACCGCATCGCGCGCGCCCTGCGGCAGCACCAGCCAGCCAAGCCGCCAGCCGGTCATGACCCACGCCTTGGAAAAGCTGTTGCAGACGATGACCTTCTCGTCCGGTGCGGCAATGTCGAGCAGCGACGGCGCGGCAGGGGCCCCGTCGTAGATCAGGCGGGAATAGACTTCGTCGGAGATCAGCCAGACGTCGCGGCGGCGCGCGATGTCGCGGATGGCACGCAGTTCGTCACGCGTGGCGGTCCAGCCGGTGGGATTGTTTGGTGAGTTCAGGATGAAGGCGCGGGCGCCGTCCAGCATCGCATCGAGCCGGTTCAGATCCAGGCGGAAGCTGCCGTCGCGCTCTGCAGTCAGTGCCAGCTCGGCGACCTCCGCGCCGCGCACGCGGACGGCGTTGCCGATATTCGGCCAGGATGGGCTGTGCAACACCACGCGCTGACCGGCACGCACGACAGCCGCAAGCGCGATGGAGACCGCCGCCATGCCGGACGCCGTCACCTGGATGCGCTCCTCAGCGACTGGCCTGGCATGCAGATCGGTCAGATAGTCAGCGATTGCGGAGCGTAGCGCGGGCAGGCCGCGCACATCGGGATAACGCGTCAAGCCGGCGTCAAGCGCGGCGACGGCGGCTTCGCGCGTTGCCGGCGGGCTGGTCTGGTCGGATTCGCCGAAGCAGAGAAAGTCGACGCCGGGTGTGGCAAAGGCGAGGCGGCTCACTTCGACGATGCGTGAACCTGGGATGATGTTGATGTCCATCAGTGTTATTTGGGGAGTGCGACGGCAATTGCGATGGTCTCGGCGCGGTCAAGCACCGGCCCAGCCTAGAAAAGTCTGAGTAATCCAGCAGTTAACATTGTCGGCGCCGCAATCGAAGACGGCAGCGATACGAGGGCCGGTCGGCACATTCGCCGCAATTTCGCCATCACGCCGCGCCAGGCACCCGGCCAGTCCCGGAAACCGGACCAGCCGCCTGCTGGCGTGCTTACAATCGCGTGTCAGGCGATGCCGTACACTGCCTTCGCATTCTCGAGAAAGACGCCGCGCCTCTGCGTCTCTGTCATCCGCAGTGGCAGCGCGCGCGCCGGATTATCGTAGTCCCAGTGCGGATAATCGGTAGCAAACAGCACGCGGTCCCAGCCCAGCCATTCGATGGCATCGGCGAGATGATCGCGCGGCTCCGGTTCCTCGATCGGCTGGGTGGTAAACCACACGTTGCGGCGCACATACTCACTCGGGAGCATTTTCAGATGTGGTGTTTCAGCTTTGAGCTTTGCCCAGTGTTTGTCCATGCGCCACGCCAACGCGGCGCCCCAGGCGAGCCCGGCTTCGATCATGACGACTTTCAGTGACGGGAGGCGTTCGAATACGCCCTCGAAGATCAGGCTGATCAGCAGCGACTGCTGCGCCTGTGCGTGGCCGACCATTTCTTCGAGATAATATTACGCCCAGCCCGCCCCGGTGACCGGCCAGCCGCCATAGCCGAATGCATGCACCCCGATCGGCAGGTTCGCCGCCGCGGCGGCTTCGAAGATCGGCCAGTAACGGCGCTGACCGAGCGGCTCGGATGTGCGGCTGAGGAACAACACATGGGCGAAGTTCGGATCGCCGGCGCGCTGCTCGATTTCCCGCAC
>JASHQG010000552.1 GCA_030037665.1 Acetobacteraceae bacterium | reverse complement strand
AGCTTGGGGCGGTTGGCCGTATCCGTGACGATCAGTTTTGCGTTGCTACCGGTCTGTCCCGTTACGCGCGATGAGATTGCGTCGGGGCCGAACGCGGTAAACAATGCCTGATAGACGGCGCCGGCACGCCATGTGCCCAAGATGACAGTCAACAGCTCCGGCACTTTCGGTAGCAACCCGGCAATCACATCTCCGGGTCCGATGCCTCGCGATCGCAGCAGGCTCGCAAACCGCGCAGCATCATGTCGCAGCTGGGCAAAGGTAATGTCCTGCCGTGTCATATCACGAGCGAGCCAGTGCAACGCGATCCGATCGCCGGAAGCCCAGCGATCGCAGCACTCGACGCAGGCATTCACACCCGATGACAGGGACCCAGACAGTGTCTCCCTTTCGAGATCGGCCATGGAGAACGCGTCATACGCTTCGCGGTAATCGCGCATTGAGTACCCCCCTGTATTTTCATTCGACGAGATCTGTTGTCTCGGCCCAACCCCTTGGCTTTTAGCGTGGCAGGCGAATTGCCCGGATTTTCGGCGACGTGATTCTTGACCAACTCGGTCTTGGAAAGGACAGGCGGTCCGTCTGAAGGCCCCCGTCGCAAAGTTCGACCTCCCAGAACCAAAATAGGCCCCGAACGGCTCAGGTTACATGTTGCCGAAGACTAACCGAATTTACGACTCCTTGCAATCGCGGAACTTCCGTCTTCAACTTTAGACAAAGTCGCTTGCGGCGAGGCTCACGTGCAGAAGAAAACGGTCCACTAATTCAGCTGCCGGAAACTCATTGCAAGCCGACCGCTCGCGACCCAAACCAGACATTCGCACCGGATTTCTCCAACGCGCACGTTGCTGAAATGGCGTGACCCGGGGCGCAGTGTTGATTTTGGGATCACCAAATCGGCGCACGTTCCTCAGATCTTCTCGCCGGAAACAACAAACGCTGTAAAGCCTGCGAGAAACCGGCCGTCGGCATCGAAATCGCGGAGATAGTCCCACCATTTCCTGACTTCATCCGGATGGAGCATGCCTGCGTGCTGGGCGCGCGTGAGATGTCCGCCGATGATCAGTTGCAGAAACTCAAAGTCGATCAACGTTTGACGGCATGTAAACGACACCTCAGTCATCCCGGCATCGATGAACATGCGGCGCAATTGTCGACCGATCCAACCGCTGCGAATGGAATCGGAGAACGATGCCACCACACGCCGCGTGGTCGCATGATCCGGGTGGTCGATGACGAACGTGCCCCAATCGATGTCGAATACGGCGACACGGCCGCCGGGCTTAGTCACGCGCACCATTTCGCCAAATGCGCGGTCGGGCTGCGCAATGTGCATCAGCATCCGCTCAGTCCTGCACGCATCAAACGTGTTCGCGGCGAACCTGAGTTGGGTCGCATCACCTGCCTCGAAGGTGACCGAGAGGCTCGATCCGGCACACCGCCGGCGTGCCTCGGCAATCATCGCCTCGCTCGCGTCGACACCGGTGACCGTACCAGAAGGCGCGACTCGCTGGGCGATGTCGATGACATCCGCTCCGGTGCCACAACCCAGGTCGAGCACACGCAGACCCGGCCGTAGGTGCAAAGCATCGAGGATGACGGGTTTGCTCTTCTGTATGTCTGGGTTTGCGTTGGCCTGGTCCAGGAAGCGAATGAAGAAATCCGGGGCTCCCGTACGATCCACCTCAGTGAACAGCGTAGCGTCCTCGCTCATGGTTCCTGCTGCCTCCTTAAAGAGTAGTTCGCCGAGCTGACGTGTCAGGCGCGCATCAGTCGAAACGTCGCGGCCGCGTCCAACCCCTCGGCGCGCGCTATGGTCTCGGCCGCAGCGGGTCCCTCGGCCAGATGATCCGCTAGCGAGAACCAGGCCGCGCAGCGCACCACTTGGGCGACGGCGTGTCCCGCGATCATGTTGAACATGGCGACGGAGTAATCGCGCTTACCGTCGAACAGCACGCCGTGAGTCACCGTCGTGCTGGATGAGATCTCGTTCATGCTGGGACGCCCTCGGTCCTGCGGTGTGGAGGTTGCCTTACAGACGCGGGCTGCTTGGCAAACGGCTCGGTCGCATCAGAGCAGCAACCGCTGCCTGCTTCGCCGTAGCTAGAACGGACGTGTTGCCGTCCGATGTCACGTTCGGCGGCTGCCGTTACGTCTGTAATGTGACGGCATTTGTGGACGATCGGCGCTACCTGGCTGGCATGGGCGGGAAGCTGAACCGCAGATGGGCTTTGCACGAGAAGCATGCCGGTCCACTCCCGGCAAACCTGGCCGTGTGCGGAATGACCGCTATGTCTCGCGTTCCGGGCGATGGCGTGACCAAAGTAGCGCGCGCCGAACGTACCCGCATTCAGGACGTGGGAACTTTCGGTTTCCTTGTGGGTCGAACCGGAACCGGACCGTCGCAATGCCACCCGATGCAGTGATCGGACGTGGCCGCTGCTTGAGGGACAGGCCACCGCAATATGAGCGACGGAGAACACTAGTCGCTTCGGCTAGCCTGTTGCGCCGCGGCGAGGTGGTGGACGATCGTGAAGCTGGAATAGCGCGTGAAGCTGGTGGCTGGGCTCGGCTCGGGCACGATATGCGGGCGCGAGGTGGCGGAGATCGTGCGGGACGACTTTGCGACGCCCGAAACTCCGGTTTGACACTGAGCGAGAGCAAGCTGCTGACTGCAGCTGTCCAGGCGGAGGTCGTGCGTGCGCAGGTTGCCGCGATGGGTGAGCGTTCCGATGGTGCGAGCACTGTGGGACAAAGCTTCAAAGCAACGGATATTAACCTGCGACATTGCGGTCATTGTTCGGAGATGTTGCGGTTAGGGTTCGCCGGTTGCACGTTTGCCATTGCCGAGCCGGAGTGTCCGATCCGAGAAGTTTCGCGGCACTGCTGCCCATTCCAGGCATTGCTCCCGAACTGGCCTGTGTCGCGGCGAAGTTTGCTGCACTGGCGCCATTTGCGCGGGTCGCACATCTGCTGTCTGAGCTCCTGCCGATCGGCGGCGCGGCGAACCCCGGCACAGTGCGCAACCGTACACTGCGGGTCGGGAAGACGGTTGCACAGTTGGCGCGGGGCGATGCCCCGGAGTTGGAGCCCGATGAGGTAACGCCGGCGGTGATCGTCGCGCTTGACGGCGGCTATCTGCGCACCCGCCGTCCGCGGCCGCAGCGCAATTTCAAAATCGTCGCTGGGAAGGTAATCGGCTCGGATGGCAAGCATGGCTTTGCCTTTTACCGCAACGGCCAATCCGTCGAGCAGTTCACTTGCGCACTGGTGCGGGCTGGCGTGCGTGGCCGCACCCCGGTGACGGCGTTGTCGGAGGGCAACGCGGGACCGCCGAACCTGCAACGTCAGGCGCTTCCCTAGGCGGCGGTTGTAGTGGACTGGTTCCACATCGCCACGTGTTTCCAGCACGCCTTACAGACCGCAGCCTGGCTCGGCGCAGGAACTATCAACGACTATGTCGGTACCATAATTTCACGTGGCATCGAACATGCAAATGGCGGCTTTGGCACGGCCGCTGGCGAGGTTGCTTGATCAAGCTTGCCCGCGTGTGCCACTGGCTGGACGCCAGGAGTATCCGCGACATTGAGGGTGTCCAGGCTCCGCGGCGCCATTTGCGTGAACTGATTGCCTATCTCGAGGTGAACCGCTTTGCACTGGTCAACGATGGCCTTCGCCATCGGCGCGGGGAGCCGGTTTCGACCGCCTTTGTGGAGAGCGCGATCAACGAGATCGTTTCCATGCGCATGATCAAGAAACAGCAGACGCGCTGGAACAGATGGACCGTCTAGCCTTTCCTCGATCGTCGCGTGGCTGTTCTCGACGGCACGTTGGAGATACTTTTCCGAAGATTCTATCCGGACTTTGACCTGCAAATGACCCATACCCGGTCGCTGTCGCAGCGTGAACCCCCCGGAGTGTTGCGTGCTTTCGCGCGCGAGCTGCAAGCCGACGGTTCTTGGCCGTCGCACACGAAGTTGCGTTCGGCGAAATACCTGATTGAGCCGGACCATCGGAGCGTGATGCAGCACGTTGCTATGATGCTTGGGCTCAAGCAGTTC
>JASHQG010000551.1 GCA_030037665.1 Acetobacteraceae bacterium | reverse complement strand
GATTACGCTCTCTCGGTTGTTCGCCGGCGCCTGCCAGTTCTCGGCCCGGGGGGAAGCCGCCGCGACGTGCGCGACGTCGTCGCGCGGCCGCAAGACTGCGACCCTGGACAGCCACAACCACCTCGCGCCGCGCGGTCCGGCACCCGTGCCGGCGCGCGAGGGCGCAGCGGTTTCCTGCCGTGGCCCGCTTTTCGGGGTGGCAGCGCGATGAGCCGCATCATCGCCGCCCTGGCCGCGCTGCTGCTGGCCGCAGTCGCGTTGGCCGTGCTGCTGGTAATCGCTCCGGCATTCGCCGGCACCGCCGGGCCGTATTCGGCCGGTCTCTCGATCGGGTCGCCGAAGGCTTCCCCAGACGCCGGCGCGGGATACCACCACCGCCGCCGGTCAGCAGCGGTGCAGCCAACAGGCGATCTTGGCCGATGGGATTGACATCAGGCATTCAGCGTCAGCGACCTCGAAATGCCTCGAGAAACCGTCCGCCCCGATTGACTTCGCCCCAGCCCGCGGCCTAAACCGCCGCCATCCGGGTCAACCCAATCGCCCGGTCCCCGCCCGCCGCGGGGGCTCCGCCGCTCCGCGAGGTTCGCGCAGCGGCGCTTTCGCCGTTCCGGAGTGTCCGTCCATGTTCGAAGCCCTGTCCGAGAAGCTGTCCGGCGTCTTCGATCGCCTGCGGCAGCGCGGCGCCCTCTCCGAAACCGATATCGGCGAGGCGCTGCGCGAGGTCCGCGTCGCGCTTCTCGATGCCGACGTGGCGCTCCCCGTCGTGCGCGACTTCATCGCCAAGGCGCGCGACCGTGCCCTCGGCAGTGAAGTGCTCAGCTCCGTCACCCCGGGTCAGCAGATCGTCAAGATAGTCCACGACGTGATGATCGAGGAGCTGGGCGGCGAGGGTGCCGTTCCCCTCAACCTCAACGCCGCCCCGCCGGTGCCGATCCTGATGGTCGGCCTGCAGGGCTCCGGCAAAACCACCACCGCCGGCAAGATCGCGCTCCGTCTGAAGGACCGCCTGCGGCGCCGCATCCTGCTCGCCAGCCTGGACACCCAGCGCCCGGCGGCGCAGCTACAGCTCGCCCAGCTCGCCGACAGCGCCGGCGTGCCCAGCCTTCCCATTGTCGCAGGCCAGACCCCGGTGCAGATCGCCCGTCGCGCGCTGGACACCGGCCGGCGCGAGGGTTTCGACGTCGTCATCCTCGACACGGCGGGCCGCCTCTCGATCAACCAGGAGCTGATGGATGAGGTCCGCGCCGTCCGCGCCGAGACCAATCCGGCAGAGACCCTGCTCGTGGTGGATGCGATGACCGGCCAGGACGCGGTCAACACCGCCAAGGCGTTCAACGATGCGCTGCAGATCACCGGCGTGGTGCTGACCCGGATGGACGGCGACGCCCGCGGTGGCGCGGCCCTTTCAATGCGCGCCGTCACCGGCGCGCCGATCAAGCTTGTCGGCGTGGGCGAGAAGCAGGACGCGCTCGAGGATTTCCACCCCGAACGCGTCGCAGGCCGGATCCTCGGCATGGGCGACATCGTCGGCCTGGTGGAGAAGGCCAGCGAGACGATCGACCAGCAGGAGGCCGAGCGCCTCGCTGAACGCATGATGCGGGGCAAGTTCGACCTCGAGGATTACGCGGCGCAGCTCAAGCAGATCGGCAAGATGGGGAGCTTCTCCAGCATCGTCGGCATGCTGCCGGGACTGGGGAAGTTCAAGGATGAGCTCGACGGCGCCAATCTCGACAAGACGATGTTCCGGCGCCACGCGGCGATCATTTCGTCAATGACGCCAAAGGAGCGGCGCAGCCCAGCCATCATCAAGGCCAGCCGTAAGAAGCGCATCGCTGCGGGGTCGGGCACGTCAGTGCAGGACGTCAACAAGCTGCTGAAGCAGTTCGATGACATGGCGACAATGATGAAGAAGATGAGCAGGCTCGGCCAGAAAGGCCTGATGCGCCACGGCCTCTCCGCCATCCTGCCACGCCAGGCGCAGCAATCGCACCGAGGAAGGCCCTTTTAGTGAACACGACCAGGTCGCCCGTCCCCTTGCGTGCGGGGATCTGACGAGGGGCGAAACGCACGCCTCCATCCCCTGCCCTTGCCCCCACCCGTGAGAAACTGACCTGAGAAGCACATTAACCGACTACAAGGAGAGCACCATTCCATGAGCCTGAAGATCCGCCTTGCCCGCGCCGGCGCCAAGAAGCGTCCGTACTACCACATCGTCGTTGCCGACAGCCGCAGCCCGCGCGACGGCCGCTTCATCGAGAAGCTTGGCAGCTACAACCCGATGCTGCCGCAAGAGCATGCGGACCGCGTGCGCCTGTTCGACGCACGCATCCAGCACTGGATGGGACAGGGCGCGCTGCCGACCGATCGCGTCGCGAAGTTCCTCGGCCGTGCGGGCCTCGCGCCGATGCCGGCTATTCGCGAGCAGCCGATCAAGTCGGCGCCGGGCAAGAAGGCGCAGGAACGCGCCAAGGAAGCCACCCCGGCGTAATGGACCGATGCCAGCGGACCGCATCCTGTTGGGCGTGATCGGCCGGCCGCACGGGGTGCACGGCCTTGTACGCGTGACGAGCCATACGGCCGATCCGGCCGACCTGATCGCGTACGGTCCACTGTCCGACGACCGTGGCCGTCGCTTTACGCTGCACTGGCGCGGCGAGGGAGTGGTCGAGGTTGCGGAACATGTGAACGGCACGGCGATCAAGGTTGCCGATCGCGCTGCGGCCGAGAAGCTCACCAACACGCGGTTGTATGTGGAGCGAGTGATGCTGCCGCCGCCCGGGGAAGACGAGTTCTACCTGGCCGATCTGGTCGGGCTCCGCGCGATGGACACGTCGGGAGCCATGATTGGCACAGTGACCGCGGTGCATGACTACGGCGCCGGTGCCAGCCTGGAAATCGCCGGCCCCGACGTGCCAACGCTCTTGGTACCGTTTACCCGCACCGCGGTGCCCGTGGTCGATGTGAGCGAAGGACGGCTGGTCGTGGACGAAAACCTCATCCGCGACGCCGAAGGCGGCGAGGCGCAAAGCAGCGAGACCGAGCCGCCTGCCAGCCACG
>JASHQG010000550.1 GCA_030037665.1 Acetobacteraceae bacterium | reverse complement strand
GCCCTGGAATGCCGCGAGGTGCCGGTGCCAGAACCCAAGGCCGGCGAAATTCAGGTGAAGGTGATTGCCTCCGGTGTCTGTCATACCGACCTGCATGCGGCCGAGGGCGACTGGCCGGTGAAGCCTACACCGCCGTTCATTCCCGGCCATGAAGGCGTGGGCTACGTCTCGGCTGTCGGCAGCGGCGTGACACATGTCAAGGAAGGCGATCGCGTTGGTGTGCCGTGGCTATACACCGCCTGCGGCCATTGCGAGCATTGCCTGGCCGGGTGGGAGACGCTGTGTGAGAAGCAGCAGAACACCGGCTACTCGGTGAACGGCGGTTTCGCCGACTACGTCATCGCCGATCCGAATTTCGTTGGACACCTGCCGGCCAATGTCGACTTCATCGAGGTCGCTCCAGTGCTGTGCGCGGGCGTCACGGTTTATAAGGGCCTCAGAGTGACCCAGGCAAAGCCGGGCGATTGGGTGGTGATCTCCGGCGTCGGCGGGCTCGGCCACATGGCGGTGCAGTACGCGAAGGCAATGGGCTTCAATGTCGGTGCGGTGGATGTCGCCGACGACAAGCTGGAACTGGCGCGCCGGCTGGGCGCCACCGTCACGGTCAACGCCCGTGATGCGGACCCGGTCGCGTTCATGAAAAAGGAAATTGGCGGCGCGCATGGCGTGCTGGTGACGGCGGTGTCGCCGAAGGCATTCGAGCAGGGGCTCGGCATGCTGCGCCGCGGCGGCACGGTGTCGTTGACCGGCCTGCCGCCCGGCAGCTTTCCGTTGCCAATCTTCGACATGGTGCTGAACGGAACCACGGTGCGCGGCTCGATCGTCGGCACGCGGCTGGATCTGCAGGAGTCGCTGCAATTCGCCAGCGAGGGCAAGGTAAAGGCGACAGTGTCGACCGAGCGGCTGGAGAATATCAACGCTGTGTTCGATCGCATGCGCGAGGGCCAGATCGAGGGTCGTGTGGTGCTGGATATGGCGGCCTGAAGGCAGCTGGCGGGGTTTCTCGCCACCGCCTGCCCGACCGAGACGCGTGGGAGCTTTCAAACCGGCGGTCGCGTCGACCGGCGCTCGTGATCGGCAGGACCGTGACGGAAGCACGGCCGCCGAAATAGTCCGTCTGCACGAGCCGGGCAGGCCGTGGGTTGCCCGATCGCCTTGCAAGGCGACTGTCACCAGGTCCCCACGCTGCGTGCCGTCGGGCCGGTTCGATCAGACGCTTCGCACCAGGCTTCATGCTCTGCGCGGTTTTTGCGGATAAGAAGCCGGATGGCGGATACGGCACGGATGCCAACTCTTTCCGCCGATTCGAGGGTGACAACCGCACCGCCGCGGCGTTGAATCCGCAAGGTTGGAGAAGTGAGGCCTGCAATGACCCGAGGCATGGTGTCCGCCGCGCAGCCCGAAGCCGCCGAGGCTGGGGTCGATGTCCTGCGCGCGGGCGGCAACGCGGTGGATGCTGCGATTGGTGCGGCGCTGGTGCAGACGGCGGTCGATCCGCAGATGTGCGGTATCGCGGGCATGGGCTGCATGCACGTCTATCTGCCCTCGCGTGGCATTCACACGACGATTGACTTCCACGGCCGCGCGCCGGCCGCGGTGCGGTCCGACATGTGGCAGGATCTGATCATACGCGAGGCCGATGACGGCTGGGGCTTCATCCTGGAAGGCCGCGTCAACGAGATCGGCTACCAGGCGATCACCACACCGATGACGCTGCGTGCCTTCGACCACGCGCTGAGGCGTTTTGGCACGCAGAGGCTCGCCGAACTCATCCAACCGGCGATCGCCTGGTGCGATGACGGCTTTCTGGTGCGGCCGCATGTGAGCGAGTTCTGGCACGAGCCGGCGCGTGCCGGCCGCGATGCCAATATTGGGGTTGTTACGCGCTTCCCGGCGACGCAGAAGATCTACGTGAAGCAGGACGGACATCTTCACGCAGTGGGCGACCTGTTGCGCAACCCCGACATGGGACGCACCTATCGCCGCATCGCGGACCACGGCGTGGACGAATTCTATGCCGGGCACATTGCCGGGCAGATCGCTGCCGACATGGCGGAGCACAACGGACTGCTGACACTCAACGACCTTGCGGCATGCAAAGCGGAGGAGAACGCGCCACTCTGGGGCACGTATCGCGGCTATCGCATCGCCACCAACAATCCGCCCGGAGGCGGCATCCAGCTGATCGAGATGCTGAACATCCTCGAGCATTTCGATCTGTACGCGATGGGCCACAACTCTCCCGAATATATTCGTGTGGTGTCGGAGGCGATGAAGATCGCCACGGTGGACAAGGATGCGAAGGTTGGCGATCCGAAATTCGTGCCTGTGCCTGTGGGTGAGCTGACTTCGAAGCAATACGCGACGACCATGACGAAGCGTATACGGTCCAGGGAAAAGACACATGTGCCGCGATTCAACGGCGGCGGTGCAGAGAACAAACATACGACGCATATCTGTGTCGTCGATAGCGACGGCAACGCGGTCACGATGACTCATACGCTAGGCCAGCCGTCTGGCGTGGTCACCGAGGGGCTTGGCTTCATGTATAACGGGGCAATGGCGGTGTTCGATCCACGGCCCGGCCATGCGGGATCACTGGAGCCGGGCAAGTCCCGGTTCTCCGCCCTCTCGCCCACCATCGTGTTTCGCGACGAGAAGCCGTTCCTGGTGCTGGGCGCTCCGGGTGCGACCTACATCACGATGGGTAATTTGCAGGTCATGCTGAATGTGCTCGATTTTGGCATGACTGCCGAGCAAGCCGTTTATGCGCCGCGCTTCGCGGCGGTGTCGGACACAATCGAATTGTCCAATCGGATCCTGCACGCGGCAGAGCGCGACTTGCGGGCGGCGGGGTACCCGACGAAGCGGCACGCGCAGAGCTTCCAGTTCGCGCGGGTTCACGCGATCCGGATCGTCGACGGGAAGCCGGATGGTGGAGCGGACCCGGCGGCGGGCGGCATGGTGCTCGCGGCCTGAGGCCGGCTGACGGCCGCACCGAAAGTCAGAAGCCTGGCGGATCCTGCGCTTCCAGTCGCGAATGTCCGGGTAGGGCTGGGCTGGGGCTGTGCCTGCACACGATTGGTACTATCCGATGCGGTTGGTACTATCCGATGCGGTGGAGTTGCCCGCGTGGTCCGGACGTGTTGCGCAGCCAAAAGGGATCTATCCGCGCGGGGGTCTGCTCGGAGCCGGACTTGGCAGCGCGGTCCACCGATGGCTTGACCTATACGTCGAGCACGCACGCGTTTGTCCGGCAGGCCGGCGTCCCACTTCCTGCTGAGTGCCAACCCAAGCCTGCAATTTGGTCGCAGGTCCCTGCCAGCCGTTCTGGTTTCAACCAGGTGGCGATGATAGGGCAGTTACACCACGGCGGCGATTGCAGACGCTTCGTCGGCGCCGATGGTACGCCAGTAGGCCGCGTCACCCCAGATCGCCCACGGCTTCGCCCCCGTCATCGAGGTTGGGAGCCGTTCCGGCGCAACGAGGCTACGGTGGCAGCTATCGCACCATCCTGACCACCCGCTGCAGCGCTTCCCCGGGTCAGGTTTTTGGAGGCTTGTACTGGGTTTTGGTTTTGTTGGCCTGCTTCATCGCCGCCTCGGCTTCCTTCGCTGTGAGCAGCGTCGTCGTTTCAAACCGGGCGAATGCGCCCGTGGCCGCGGCCGACATCGAGCAGGCGGCGGCGGCGGTGTTGTCCGGGAATTCGCAGATCGCGACCCCGTCGTACTCGCCGAAAGCGATATAGTAGCCGTGCAGCTTGCCGTGGAAGCCCTCAACGAGCGCCATCGCGGCACCAGTGCGATCATGCGGCTTACCGACCAGCGCTTTGGCTGACGCGTCGGTAAACTGCCAACGTATCATGAAGTGAGGCATCGCGTCCTCCGTGTGTTCGGGTGCTTGCGGAACTGTCGAATGAGCGACGTGCTCTTTGCGCACAATTTGGGGACGGGAGGTGGTTCACCGTTCTCAAGCTGCCGCGACACGCGGCAAGCCATGTCGGTGGCGCAAAAGGCGGCCGCATTCGGCTCCTCTTTACCTGTGCTTGTCAATTGGCGGACGTTTGCCCCCGGCTTGCTGAGTGGTCCGCCGGCGGGCTGTTGGACAAGATGCGCACCCCGCGCTCTGACCTGCGCCATCGGTTCACAAAGATCGCCGCGACGTGAGCGCATCCGTCATCGCGACACCTGGTTAGATGGGAACCGACCCGTGCTTCATCGCTAAACAGTATCAG
>JASHQG010000549.1 GCA_030037665.1 Acetobacteraceae bacterium | reverse complement strand
CCGCCGACTTTGACTGAATGGCGGCGTGTGATCTCATTCCGTGCAACTGGCAAACAGGAGGAACAGCATGGCCGGCATCGAAGGCGGCTGCCTGTGCGGTCGGGTTCGCTATAGCGCCGATGCGGAACCCGCCTTCGTCGGGGTATGTCACTGCACTGACTGCCAGAAATTCGGCGGCTCTGCTTTCGCGACGATGGTTGGGATACCGGCGACGGCGCTGCGGCTGACCGGCGCGGTGAAGACTTTCAGCAAGCCGGGTGACAGTGGGAAGCTAATCCATCGGCGCTTCTGTCCCGAGTGCGGATCCGGCATCGTGGAAGAAGCGGATGCGCTACCCGGGATGACGATGATTAGTGTTGGCACGCTCGATGACCGAAGTTGGGTGCGGCCCGCCTCACAGATCTACTGCGACAGTGCCCAACCCTGGGTGCGGCTCGGCGAGGACTTGAGGTCCTACGCGAAGATGCCGAATTAGGCCGCACGCCTGTCAGGCTGTCATCGTCGCATCGAGCGAAGCGACGGGGGTCTCTCGGCTGCTGGGCCGCCCCGGCGAACGACTGTCCTTGGATCGGCGGCCCGGTTTCCCGATGACGTAGTTGGGTCGGGGACCGCCCGTGGGGTAAGGGTGAAGAGCGGTCGGGCAGCCGTGCGACAGAAGCCGATCCCTAGCCTCCGTTCTGCAATATTCGAAATGCCTCTCTGACCGGGTCGATGCCGGCGGACGAGGCTACCCAAACGGTACACGTGGTCCCTCGCTGCCCGTAGACAGCGATCTCGCTCCCGGGGCCGCCCCCAGTATGTCCGATGGGATGATCGAGCGGCTCCGTCGCCCGCAGCATGAGGCCCATGCCGTAGGCAGGATCCGGGTAGCGCGCGGAACGAAACTGCGGGAGCGGCCTGCGATTGAGCATTCTGCGAAGCGTATCTTCCGCGACCAATGTACCTTGGAGCAGCTGCCAAAGAAGCCGTGCCGCATCTATTGCCGTCCCCACAATCAGGCCGTGATACACCCAACCCGGATGATAGCCAGTCACGTCCCCCATGCTGACATTGGTGAGATCGTCGGGCGAGATTGCGAGCCGAGCGGTCGAAATCTGCGCCGGAGTGAAAACGAGATCGGCAAGGGCGTCGGCAAGCGATCGGTCCGATGCCTGCTCGATCAGGCGGCTAACTCGCCAATAGCCGATGTTTGAATAGGCCCAACCGTGACCTGGATCGTAGCGCAGTCGGTCCGCATCGACAGCCGTCATGAGAGCTTCGACCGTCCACGGCGGGCGACCTGCTTCGACATCGACATGGTAGGCCGCAAGCGAGCCATAATCCGGCAATCCTGCTTCATGTCGAAGGAGTTGGGCAGGCGTAAACGACTCCCCGTCGATGTTGTCATCGAGGTTGATCTTGCCGTGTTCCGCCAGGCGTAATAGGGCGACAGCGAGCGCCGTTTTGCTGAAGCTCCACCATGGGATTGAGGTCAAGACTCCCAGTGTCTCAGTCTCCCCATCCGCGTGAATGATCGCTCTTGCTTCCATTGGAGCAGTCTACGCGGTTTTGCTGAGACTGCGAGAAATATCGGCTTTCAAGGGTAGCGTGACCGCTCCACCAACGTCCTTGAAGGGGCGGCAGCCGCCAAGCGTTGAGGTGGAGTTCAGCCGGTCCTTGCGCGCACATACATGCAATTTGGACCCTGCTTGTCATTTCGAGCAAAGTCAGGCAGCGCCAACAATCGATGATCTGGCCAGCAGCAACGGGCGCCTTTGCGTTCCAACGGCGACTTACCTCATCGGCTTCCTGACAGGAGCCGGTCAGCCGCCGCTTCATTCTATAGATTTGTTGCCCTCTCGCTGCGGACATCGCACGCATGGCTTATAATCCAGCCTCGGTCGAGGCGAAATGGCAGGCGTACTGGGAGAAGCACCAGACATTCCGGGTTGGCGTCAGGCTGGACAAGCCAAAGTTCTATGCGCTGGACATGTTCCCCGATCCTTCGGGCGCTGGTCTCCATCTCGGCCATCCAGAAGGCTACACGGCCACTGACGTCCGATGTCGCTACAAGCGTCTGTCAGGCTTCAACGTGCTGCACCCGATGGGGTGGGGCGCTTATGGACTGCCCGCGGAGCGCTACGCCATGTGCACCGGTATCCACCCTGCCATCGCCACCCGGCACAACATTGAAAGCTTTCGGCGTCACGTGAGGCGCCTTGGCGTTTCGTACGATTGGCGCCGAGAGCTGGCGACCACTGATCCGGGGTTCATCCGCTGGACACAATGGATTTTCTTGAAGCTCTTTGAGCGTGACCTCACCTATCAGGCCGAAGTGCCCGTCAACTGGTGCCCCGCCCAGAACACGGTGCTGGCCAACGAGGAAGTCGAGGATGGCAAGTACGTCGAGACGGGTGATCCCGTTGTCCGCCGGCTGATGCGGCAATGGATCCTTCGAATTACCAGGTACGCGGATCGACCGCTCGATGATCTTGAGGATGTAGTGCCTTGCGAAGGGGTCGGGTCGAAATCGACCGTCAATCGCCGGATCGGCAGCGTCGGGTCGGAATCCGGCCGATCCGTCGTTGCGCGGTATCGGTTCTCAATTGTTTACCCCAGTCCGACGCGCGCGATCGCCTGCGCATGCACCTGGGCGCAATCCACGACGCGGTACGGGTAATCAGGCTTGTCAAACGCCAGAAAGAGATCGGTTCCACCGAGTACAACGGCTTTCGCGCCGTGCACGTCGATCAGTTGTGTCGCTGCATTCTCGAAGAAGGCCCGTTGCTCATCGGTCGCTCTTCCCGAAACCGCCATGGCGATGTAGTGCGCATGTGCCGCCTGCAGCTCGGCCACGGGAAGCGATACTACCTCCACGGTCGAGAGGCCGTACAAACGAGACTCCATGACAGCGCGCGTACCCAACACGCCGACCCTCTCTATGCCTATGGTGGAGAAATACTCCTCCAGTGCCGTCAGCCCGCTGATCAGCGGCAGGCTTGAAATGGGAGCGAGATCCTTCATGCAAAAATGGGCGCCCATGGAGGTCAGAGCGACCGCCGCGCATCCACCTGCCTTCAGCCGATCGATGTATCCGGCGAATATTGCAGCCTGCGCGGTCGACGCACCGCCTTCCATATGCCGCACCAATTCGCGTGCGTCAGCGTTCGCGATGGTAAGCTCCAGCCGCCTTTCCGCCTGCGCATAGAGCTTCACGAGCGCGCGGTAGTAAACCTCCGTTGCCGCCGGTCCAATCCCGCCGATCAAGCCGATGTGCATGGAGTACATCTGTCCACGTTCATGAGGTAGGTCTCTGGCGCGGTGGCCGCAATATTCGTTGTGAGGCTAACCCCGTTCATAGCGGTTGAATAGCTTTGTCCGTGGCGGCGACGAGCCGGCGATCGCGCCCCGCGCAAGGCAGTTCCGGCCACCCATCGAGGAAGGCCCGCTACTGATGACCCGAGGTGCGTCGTCCAGCGTCTGACTTGGTGCCGTGGCTGCCCAGGCGTCCAGCAGGCACAGCGTCAGCTATCCCATGCTGCACGGCGGGAAGATGACGGAGGGCCTTCGCCGCCGATCGAACAGTGGGTACGGTGCTGCGCCAAATTCGGTGGGCATGCCGCCGAGATGCGCGCACCATCGTGGCTGGTGATCGGACCCTAGTGAACCTGCACCGGCAATTCGCGGATGCCATGGATCAGGTTGGAGCGCAGATACTTCGGCTTGTCCATCACCTCTATCACGAGGTCGCGTTTCAGGATCTCTTCCCACAGGATACGTAGTTGCAGCTCGGCCAAACGGTTGCCGACGCAACGATGCACGCCGAAGCCGAACGAGATGTGCTCGCGTGCGCGCGGCCGATCGACTATCAGGTGGTGAGCATTCTTGATTGCGTCATTGTCGCGGTTGCCGGAAACGAACCACATTGCGACCTTATCGCCCTTGCGTATTGTCTTGCCACCGAGTTCGAAGTCGGCCAGTGCGGTGCGACGCAGATGCAGCACCGGCGTATGCCAGCGGATGATCTCGGATACCGCGCTCGGCACCAGCTCGGGATTTTCCCGCAACTTGCGGTATTCATCGGGATACTGCGCAAAACCCCACACACCGCCTGACATCGAATTGCGCGTGGTGTCGTTGCCACCGACGATCAGCAAACTGCAGTTCGCGAGCAATTCGCGGAAGTCCATGTTGCGTGTCGCATCGTTATGCGCCATCATCGAGATCAGATCAAAGTGCTGTGAGTTAGAGTTGGCTCGTTCGTCCCACAGCGCCTTCATCGCCTTGGCCATCTTCTCCAGCTCGGCATAGCGCTCTGCCTCGGAATGCACCGGCGCGTCCGGCGTGTCGACGTGGCACACGGTGACATCGGACCAGAACATCAGGCGGTGCCGATCCTCAAGCGGCCAGCCGAACAGAGTCGCCAGCATGCGCGAGGTGAGCTCGACCGAGACCTCCTGCACCCAATTAAAGGTCTCATTGCGCGGCAGATGATCGAGCACCGTCTGCGTGCGCTCGCGGACCACGTCCTCCATCCGCGCCAGGTTGGCGGGCGCCACCACCGGGCTTACCGCTTTGCGGCGCTCGCCATGGTCTGGTTCGTCCATCTGGATAAAGCTTGGGCGCTCATAGCCCTGAACTTGGTCTTCCAGCCGTACACCCCCCAAGTCCCAGCGTGATGAGAACACTTGGTTGTTCACCGCCACCGACATGATGTCCTTGTAGCGGGTTGCCGACCAGTACGGACCGAAGTGACTGTCGGCGCAAAAATGCACCGGATCGTCGCGGCGCAGCCGTTCAAAGTACGGCTGGTAGATGTCGTTCTGGTAGAGGTCCGGGGCGCTGACATCAATTTGATCGAGCGGCTTCGAGTAGGCGTCTTCGCGCGGGTCGAAGTTCGCGTTGGCGTCCATGGAGTCCTCCTCACATGCCAGACTTTGCTGGCCTCAGTGCTGTCCCTCCGGCATCCGTACGGTCAGTCCGGCAAGTTGCTCGCGCATCCTGATCTGGCAGGCAAGCCGGGAGTTCGGCTGCGACACTGCGGCGAAGCTCAGCATCGCGGCTTCCTGCGATCCTGGCTCGGGCAGGCCGGTCTTGTCGAGCCATTCCGCTTCGACATAGACGTGGCAGGTGGCGCAGGCGCATTCGCCACCACAGTCAGCATCGATACCGGGCACGCTGTTGTCGACCGCGCCGCGCATCACCGAACTGCCAATGGGAACGTCGACGCGGTGTTCGGTGCCGTTGAATTCTATGTAGGTGACCTCCGGCATGCGTCCCTCCAGGGTGCGCGACGGCTGCTACCAGTCAGTAGCACATTCTGCCGGCAATTGGGAAGTGTCCATTGCTGGGTCCGCTCCGTTCGCTGACGACGTGGTCGCGGCTCTTGCGTCGGTTCGGGCCAATCAGTTGTCGGGGTGATCGTTTCGCACAAGTCAAGGTCATCAAGCTGGTGATTATCGACTTCTCTCCCTTCGCGGTTCGCGGCGGTAGCACGCTCTCGATGTGCCAGCGTCATCGAGGATCGCGCTTCGGAGGCCCGCGCCGATGCTTTCGCCACGATCGCATCGCCCGGTTGGCTTGGAGTAGGCGGCGACCCGAGTCACACTCCCGGCAATCAGCGACTAGCCCGGGTAGGAAACCATGCAAGCAGACTACGTGATCGTGGGGGCCGGATCGGCCGGTTGCGTCCTGGCCACCCGCCTTACCGAGGAAGCGCACGTCAGCGTCATCCTGATCGAGGCTGGCGGCAAGGACCACAATCCGCTGATTCATGTCCCGGCGGGCTTCTACAAGATGCTCGACCACGACAAGCTGACCTGGAAATACCGTTCCGAACCCGACCCCGGCACGAACGGCAGGGCCATCGTCTATACGCGCGGTCGGGTGGTTGGCGGCTCCTCCTCGATCAACGGCCTGGTCTACATTCGCGGGCAGCCCGAGGACTACGATCACTGGGCGCAGCTGGGAAACCGTGGTTGGAGTTGGGACGACTGTCTGCCCCTCTTTCGTTCCGCCGAATGCTGGGAAGGCCCGGAGAACGAGGTCCGCGGCAAGCACGGCCCGCTCTACACCGCGAACATGGACCGCTCGCCGATCTGCGCGGCGGTGGTGGAATCCGGCAAACAGCTGGGCCTGACTTACCAGGAAGACGTGAACGGCATCACGCATGGCTCAGTCGACACGATTGGCTGGTGCCAGCAAACCCGCAACGGACGGCGGCGCGCCAGCGCCGCACGCACCTATCTGGCAAGTGCTTTGTCGCGCCCGAATCTTCAACTGATCACCAATGCCATGGTCCATCGCCTGATCTTCGAGGGCAAACGCGCCGTCGGCGTGGAGTTCGTCCGTAGCGGCTCGTTGGACCGCGTGACAGCTGGGCGCGAGGTGATCCTGTCCGCGGGCGCGATCGGCTCACCGCACATCCTGCAACTCTCTGGTGTCGGCGATGCCGAGCACCTGTCCGAAATTGGCGTTCCAGTCGTGCATCAGCTGAGAGGAGTGGGGCGCAACATGCAGGATCATTTCCAGGCGCGCGTTTCCTATCCGGTCGTAGGCCTTCCCACGGCGAACGAAAAGGCGCGCGGCATTCCGCTGGCGATCGAGGTGCTGCGCTGGGTGATTACTGGCAAGGGCATGCTGACCTACAGTCCATCGCTGGTTGCGGCATCGGTGAAAGTGCTGGAGTCATCGGCCACGTCCGACATGCAAGTCAGCTTCGCGCCCGGCAGCTTCAAGAACGGTCAGATCGGGGAGCTGGAGGAAACGCCCGGCCTCAGCGCTGGCGCATGGCAGATGCGGCCGCTGTCGCGTGGCTACGTGAAGGCGAAGTCGAACAGGCCTGAGGATATGCCGCTGATCAACCCACGCTACCTGTCGGACGAGGTCGACCGCATGGCGCTACTGGGTGGCCTGCGCTTCGCCAGGCGCATGTTCGAGGCGCCCGCCCTTAAGCCCTATGTGCGGGCGGAGAGCCTGCCCGGCAAAGATGTGCGGACCGACGACGAGTTGCTGGCCTACGCAGCGCGTTATGGCGGCACCTGCTATCATGCCAGCTGCACCTGCATGATGGGCCAACATCAATTGGCCGTCGTCGACGATCAGTTGCGGGTGCACGGAATGGAAGCGTTGCGCGTGATCGATGCATCCATCATGCCGGCGGTGACATCGACCAACACCAATGCACCCACTATCATGATTGCAGAAAAAGGTGCGGTCATGATCAAGGAGGCGGCACGGCAGCGATTGGCGGCGTGAAGGTCTTTGGACCGGGATCACACGGCGAATGTGAAATGTTCACCGTCCCGATGGGAGCTTAGAACGATCCATGAAAGAGAACAGCATATGTCGAGCGGTGCGCGAGGGACGGGCCGCGCTGGGGACCGGGATCAAGGAGTTCGCGTCGCGTGGCATCCCGTGGATCATTGAGGCCTCCGGCTTCGACTACTGCATGATTGACCACGAACACGGGGCCTTCGACCTCGAATCGATCGCGGACCTGGCGGGCTGGTTTCAGGCCACCGACGTCTCCGCGATCGTCCGAATCCACAAATCCTTCACGTATCTGATTCCCGCGATCCTCGATCAGGGGATCATGGGCATCCAGGTCTCGGACGTCGATGACGCCAAGGAGGCACGCGCGATTGCGCGAGAGGCAAAGTACCCGCCGATCGGCAATCGCGGTATCTCGGGACAGGGGATGCACACCGGATACAGGAGCTATGGTGCCCGGCATGCCTCCGAGTATGCTCCATGGGCCAATGCCAACATCATCGTGTGCGTGTCGATCGAATCGCTTGAGGGTCTTGAAAATGTCGAGGCGATAGCCGCCGTAGAGGGCATCGATATGATCGCCTACGGCCACTCGGACCTGAGTGCGCGCCTCGGCGTCCATCTCCAGCTCGAACATCCGACGTTCAAGGCGGCCGTGCGGCGGATCGCGGAGGCCTGCAACGCGCACGGGAAACTTGCCCGAGGTTCTGCGGAAACCGAGGCGCAGATCGAGGAGTACTGGCAGCTTGGGTGTAAGGTGTTGAACCTGCCCGGCAACGACATCAGCACATATCTTGATGGCCTGAAGGCGCGTGCCACTCGCGCACACGCGCGCCTCAAGTCGATCGGTGTGCCGGTACCTTGACGAGGCAGAGCGCGGAATGGCTCATCATGCGGGCGATCGGCGGAAAGATGGGAGGAAAGGATGCGACTGCGGGGCAAGGTCGCTCTGCTGACCGGAGCGGCGGCGGCGATCAAGGGCGAGTTGATGGGCTTCGGCGGCGCGGCGGCACATCTGTTCGTGCGCGAGGGCGCGAAGGTGGTGCTCACCGACATCCGCGATGAGCTGGGCGAGCGCGCGGCGGCAGCTCTGCGCACCGACGGTCATGACGCGCGCTACATGCATCTCGATGTGACATCGGAACAGAACTGGGCCCAGGTTGTCGACGCAGTGATGCTGGCGTACGGGCGGCTGGATATTCTGTTCAACAATGCCGGTGTCTCCTTTCCCGCGAAGGTCGAGGACATCACACTGGATATTTGGGAGCGCGAACTCGGAGTCCATGCCAAGGGAGTTTTCCTGGGCACCCGTACGGCGATCCCGGCCATGCGCAAGGGAGGCGGCGGGTCGATCATCAATACGTCCTCGGTGATGGGCATTGTCGGGAGTCCGACCTCGCCGGCCTATTCTGCCGCAAAGGGAGCCATCGCGATCTTTTCCAAATCGGCGGCGTTGCAATATGCGAAGGAGAATATCCGCATCAATTCAGTGCATCCGGGCTATGCGGATACGCCGCTGACCGAGAAGCGCTTCTCCGATCCGGCCGTGCGGCAGGGACTGCTCGACCGCACGCCGATGGGTCGGCTCGGCACCGCTGAGGATATCGCCAATGGCGTGTTGTTCCTGGCGTCCGACGAATCATCGTGGATCACCGGCTCCGAACTGGTGATCGACGGCGGCATGACGGCGCAGTAAGCGCGTGTTGGTCCACTGCCCAGGCCGCGCCGCAGAGGGCCGACCATCCAGCGGTCCAACTGAACCGCTTACCACGGGCGGTCACCATGCTGCGCCTTTGCGCCGCGCGGCCGCTTCAGAGAAGCCGCCCGCATTGGGCAAGCGAGCGAAGTGGGTGGGGATCTGCCAGGCCGCTCAGGGTGGAAAGAAGACTGACTATGCGCCGTGACACCGCTGTCTCGCTCGGAGAGCTCCGCGACTAGCAACCTTGGGCGCTGGCACAAGGCTGAGCGCAGCGCACGTCGTGCTCCTCTTGTGTAGGATCACCGGACGTTGCAATACCAAGCGGCATCAACGTCAGATCCCATCGCGTAACTTGATAGGAAGCCAGGTCATGCGCATCGGTCTGTTCTATCAGATCCAGGTACCGAAGCCCTGGACTGCCAGCAGCGAGTCCCAGCGCATTTATGAATGTCTCGAGCAGATTCCCTATGCCGAGCAGCGGGGTTTCGAAAGCGCATGGTTCTCGGAACATCATTTTCGTCCTGTCTGGTCGCACAACAGTGCCCCGGACCTCACGCTGGCGGCGATCAGTCAGCGGACCGACCGGATTCGCCTCGGCGTCGGCGTCGTACTGGCGCCCATCCACCATCCGCTGCAGATCGCAGCGCGGATGGCGACGCTCGACATCCTGAGTCGCGGGCGGGTGGATGTGGGATTGGGGCGCACCGGCTATCCGTACCAGCTTACCCCGTACGGGTCGGACCTGCATGACACCCGCGGCATGTGGCAGGAATTCGCCGACGTTCTGCCGCGCATCTGGACACAGGAATCTGTTTCCTACCAAGGAGAATATTACAAGTTCCTACCACGTGAGGTGCTGCCCAAGCCCGTGCAGCGCCCGCATCCGCCGCTGTGGTCCGCCTGTGGCAGTGACGACACCGCGCGTTTGACAGGTGGCCTGGGGATGGGCGGATTGTTCGGCAGCGAAGGCGGCCCGGATCGCGTCGAACAACTGATGGCAATCTATCGCGACGCGCTTCGCGACGCGCCAAACCGCGACGGGCCTGCTCCGCGGGCGGCGCTGATGACAGCCGGCTATTGTCATGAAGACCCGACAGTTGTGGCCGAGCGCGGGACCGAACTGGTCGCTTGGTATATCGAACAACAGCGGGAACGTGCGCGTTTGGTCTGGCGCGATTATGACCCATCTACCGTGCCGCCGGACTATCGAGGCTATTACCAACGCGACCAGCGTCTGGCCAGCGGACCTCACCCAGGCGAGCCAACGCCACAGCAAATACGGGAACGCGGCACCTCATTCTGCGTCGGCACGCCGGCGGAGTGCATCCGGTTTATCGAACTGTACGCAGCGCTGGGAATCCAGGAAGTGATTCTGCTTTGCGCCATTGGACCGATGCGACACGAGGAAGTGCTCCATACGCTCCGCCTGTTTGGTGACCAGGTCATCCCACATTTCAAAGCAACGGAGCGACGCGCCGCTGACTGACAGCGCGGAGCGGACGCGAGAGAGCCGCCGCTCGTTGGGTCGTGCTGAAGCAACCCGTTGGTCAGCCGCAGCGCCGCCACCGCGGACGTTACGACATCAGCTCAGTCGTCAATCTGGCGAGGTGTCATCGGACCACGAACTCAGCTGTGCTGGTGGTTTGTATTTCGTCGCCGCCGCGATCCAGTCCACCACCCTTTCGGCGATCATGATCACCGTTGCATGGGCACCGCCCGATCTGGGAATGCGCGGCATGATCGACGCGTCAGCGACCCACAGACCACGCACGCCCTTGACCCGGCCATGCTGATCAACGACGGAGAGACGGTCGTCATCGGGTCCCATCCGGCAGGTTCCCGAGACGTGTCGCGCGCTGCCCACGGTCTGGCGTAGCCAACGGTCGAGCGCATCGTCGTCAGCAAGCGTGTCATCCGTCGGATTGATCCGGTGATCTACCACATCCTTGTACGCAGTGGATTCCAGCAGCTGCGCCGCCAGGCGGACACCATCTCGCACGCGTCTGATGTCGTTGGGATGCTGGAGGTAGCAATAATTGAAGCTGGGTTGCTCGGTCGGGTCAGCCGAGGCGAGACGCACATGGCCGGCGCCGTCGGGCAGGCCAAGTGTACAAGAGATGCGCGCGGCGCGATCTGCCGGAACATCGCCGATGAGGTATTTGGTGCGCCGACCAGGCACACGCTCGCGGCGTGGATCAACGACAGGGGACGTGCGCAGCAGCATGTCATTAGTGGCGGGCGACTCCGCAGCCGTGTAGTGTAGAGCGAAGTTTACGGCGTCGGGGTGCGCAATGAGCTCGACGCCGTCCTTCACCTTGAAGGTGACCTGAGCGCTGAGATGGTTCCACAGGCTCTGGCCGACGCCGGGGAGATGACGGATCACCGGTATGCCGAACTGGTACAATTGGTCCTCAGGACCGATACCGGAGAGCATGAGCAGATGCGGGGACCGGATGGCTCCACAGCAAAGCACCACGCGATCGGCTGCGACATCAAACAGCGTGCCGCCGCTTTCCGCCTCTATGCCGGTAGCCCGTCCGTCCTCGATGACGATTTTGCGGACGAAGACCTGGCCCCGAACCGTCAGGTTCAGACGATGGCGTACCGGATTGAGATAGGTCATCGCCGTACTCATGCGCACGCCATCGATGTTGTTCGACGGTGAAACGCCGAGTCCAGCGGGATGCAGGCCATTGGTGTCGGGCGTGGTGCCGTGGCCGGCCTCTGTGCAGGCATTGTGGAATGCCTGCTGGATAGCCGGCCAGGGCCCGGTCTGGCGCCGGCGCACCGGCATCGGGCCGTCCGACCCGTGGCAGAAGTTGTCCTGAATATCGAGATCATGCTCCGAACGTCGAAAATACGGCAAGACCTTTTCGTACGACCATTCGTCGTTGCCAGCAGCAGCCCATGAATCGAAATCCTCGGGGAACCCGCGCTGCATGGCCTGGCCGTTGATGGAGGAGCCGCCGCCGATCACCTTGCCCTGGGCGACATGGATTGCGCCCTGTTCCTCAGTGATGGTGCCGCGCAGGGCCCAGTTGTGCGGTGAGTCCTCCGCTTCGGCGAAGCGCGTGTGGCCGAATTTGACATCTTCGGGAAGCGTGACGGGATCGGGATAATCCGGGCCTGCTTCCAGCAGCAGCACCGAGAGCTGTGTGTCCGCTGACAGCCGGCTGGCGAGAACCGATCCCGCCGATCCGCCGCCGACAATCACGACGTCGTACTTCACTGACCCCCTCCTTCTTGGAAATTCCGTCCGGGATTTTCTGGCGCCGCGAACGGCATCCATCATTCCGCCGCAACCGGCCAAGACGTTTGCTCCACGTGACGCCGTAGCCAACAGCGGCGACCTCTCAGTCTGTGAAACCGACGAGTGCGTCGGCTACTGCTTATAAGATGGATCGACTCGGTCGAGCTTGCGCAGCAAAGCATGCCATTCGAACTGGACACGATCGTTGAATCCGGTGCCCGCGGAGCGCGAACGGTTTCGGCGATAGGCGGCGCGTACCAGTTCTTCATCGATCGGATTGAACTCCGCACCCGATTGCTGGAATGCAAGTTGCATCGCACAAGCCCGCTCCATGCGATAGGTTTTGACAAAGGTTTCCGCGATGCTTGACCCCACGATGAGAAGACCGTGATTGCGTAGAACCATGATATGACGATCGCCGAAATCGGCGAGGAGTCGCGCCCTTTCGTCGGGATGTCGTCCGATACCTGCGTAATCGTGGTAGGCAACGTCGCCGATCACCTCCAGCGCATGCTGATTGAGCGGCTGCAGTCCGTCCTTTTGCATCGATACGGCGCAGCCTGCGATCGTGTGGGAGTGCAACACGCATGCGACGTCCGGCCGCGCTCTGTGCAAGGCGCTGGGAATTGCGAAACCGCCCGCATTGACCGTAGCCTCCGACAGCCCAACGGGATTCCCTTCGGCATCGATCTTGACCAACGACGATGCGGTCACCTCCTCAAACAGGAGACCGTAAGAGTTGATCAAGAAATGGTCTGCACTGTCGGGCACGCGCGCCGTGATGCGGGTGTTGATCAGGTCCGACCAGCCGAACATGTCCATAAGGCGGTAGCAGGCGGCCAGATCACACCGGATCCGCCATTCCGCGTCGGGCACGTGTGTCATGCACGGTTCCCCCATCGGGTATGTTTGGGCCTAGGGCGCGCTTGCCAGCCGATGGTGTCAAGTTGAGACGGTTGGCCCGATGGCCTCGCAGTGAGAGGAGGTGGCCGCTAACGCAGCCCGACGACCTCCGCCACCGCCTCTACTGGCTCCACGTATTGCGACAGAGGATTGAGCAATAGTTGGTTGGCACCCGAGGACGGAGCCACGGTGGTAAGTAGCCGTACCAATCTGTCCCGCGCGCGCCCGCCATTGGCTTTGAGCTTCGCTCCGAGACCGATCGGGCGTTTCGTTCATTCGCGGCAACCACGTGACGGCACAGGTGGGTGGACAGCGCGAAAGCGAAAATAATGCA
>JASHQG010000548.1 GCA_030037665.1 Acetobacteraceae bacterium | reverse complement strand
CAGACGCGATGGATGAGTTCGTTGCAGGCGGTAGCCCAGGCCTCGCTGGTGGACGCATCGCCAAGGTGATGCCCCATGCCCGCCGCGCGCGGCGAGAAGATTGTCAGGTCGGTTCCGCGTTCCTGCTGCACCTTCAACTGACCGTTGACGATGGTCGCGCGGATTTCGTCATCGGTGATGGACGGCCGGGGCGGGGTCGCCCGCCCTTCCTTGTGCGCGGCGATTTGGTCTGTCCGCCATGCCTCATGCTGACGCGGCGACGTCGTGTAATGTCCATGGCAGTCGATAATCATGGTTTCCTCCACTCATTCGGATCAATCCGGAATGATCCCGCCATCCACATTGTAGGACTGCCCGGTGATGTTACGCGCGCCAGGTGAGGCCAGAAACACCGCCATCGCAGCGATGTCCTCCGGGTCATTGGCCCGTTGCAGAGGGATCGCCGATGCCCGGCGTCGCTCCATTTCGTCGGTCGTGACGCCCTCCTGCTCGGCGCGCACCCGCAGATTGGCTTCAGACAGCGCCGTACGCGTGACCCCCGGGCAGATCGCATTGACGTTGATATTGTGCCGACCCAACTGCTGCGACGCGGTCTTGGTCAGGGCAATTACCGCGCCCTTGCTCGCCGCGTACGCGGCATTTGACGTACCCGCATAACCTTTGCCGGCGATGGACGCGATGTTGATGATCCGACCGCTGCGCCGCGGGATCATCTCCTGCGCGACCCGTTGCAGACAAAAGAACACACCCTTCGCATTGACCCTGTGGATGCGGTCCCAGTCCTGCTCCGTCAGATCCATGATGTCGGCACGACGGGTGACGCCGGCGTTGTTCACAGAAATATCGATGCGGCCGAATGCCTCGATCGCCCGGCGCACCATCGCATCGATCTGCCCCAGGTCGCCGACATCGGTCGGCAACACCAGGCTACGCTTCTGAAACCGGCTCACCGCGGCGGCGGTCTCCTCGGCAGCCGGCCCGTTGATATCGGCAACAACGATGTGCGCACCGGCCTCGGCCAAGGCGATCGCACATGCCTTACCGATACCCTGGCCTGCGCCCGTCACCAGGGCGACCTGATCGGTCAGGATCATGACGCTGCCTCCCATCACATTTACGCTTTGGTATACGGACCGCCCGGACGGCGGCCGTCAAGCTGGGCGGACTTATTCGGTCAACCGTTCGCACACCGCGGTCGGAATCAAGGGACGCTCGGTGTCGACACTCACCCCCGTCAGTGTTCGCCGCATGTCCGGGGTCCGCCGCTTCTGAAAGGCGGCCCGTGTGGCCTCGTCCGCGCCGTGAAGAATCCCCTGCGGCGTGTGGGACAGCATGCCCAAGCGCCGCGCGCCCGACGCATCATCATGCACGAACACGCTTTCATCGTAGTCGACGTTGCGGTGATAGGACGGCAGCTCTTCGGCGTTCAGGTCAGACACCGCCATCTGGGGAACGAAGGTGACCACCATGAACCCCGTCGCCTCGAACGTCGCCCAGGCCGATGGCGGGAGATGGATACGGTCTGAACTGATCGGGATGATGTCACGAATGTTCAGCTTGTAGGGGAACAGATCACCTTTCCATCCCACCGTCTGCAGCGGATTGTTGCGGTAGAAAATGGAGCTGTAAGCGCCGCCGTGCTTCACACGGAGTTCCCATTCGTCGCGCCAAGCGAAGCCGTAATCGCAGAGTTCGGGGAGCGTCAGGACCGTCGGGTCGACCGGCATGTGCCTGCCGACCTGGACATGTTGCGTGAGCGCCAATGGTGCTGGTGATTCAAGGACCAGGAGCCGGCATGCGTCTGACGTCGGGTTCAGCGCGAACGTCACGCCCTTTGGAATCAGAACGTAATCGCCCGGTTCGTAAGCCAACCGCCCGAACTCGGTAGCAAACGTGCCGGACCCTTCGTGCACGAAATAGAGCAGGTCGCCATCGGTGTTGCGATACGCGAAGGGCATTGCCCGGGTCCGCCGGCTGATCGCGATCGAGACGTCTGCATTCGCCAGCAGCACTTCGGGCACGCCCCGAGGATCGTTTTGGTCGGACGGCTCAACGCGTGCCGTATCGACCAGCCGCCGCGGATGCAGGGTGCCCTCGACACGCACGATTTCGTTGGGGCCGTCTGTCCGGTAGACCATTGCGACCGGGCCGAAGAAGCCTTGCCGGCTGATATGCTCTTCCCGGAGCTCACCGAGCCCCACACGCGCCTGCCGCACATGCCGCCCGCGCGCCACGTGGATCCACGATCGCATGGCATTTCCTCCCTTACCGCGTTGCCCGGGCAGCAATTCTAGCACAATCGGCGCCCATCTCGACCAGGCGACCGGTCGAGCAAGAAGCGGCCGCTGATCGTGCCGACGGGCACGCTGCAGGCGCCTCCATCGCCGCACTGCCCTGAGGCGGTCCCGCGCCCCTCCCAAAAGGGGCCGCGGAGTGATAAGTCCGCCGCTGTGACCTCGAGTGACCACGCGTTAGTGCTGTTTTCGGGCGGGCAGGATTCTTCCACCTGCCTCGCCTGGGCTCTGGCGCGCTATGCACATGTTGAAACAATCGGCTTTGCCTACGGCCAGCGCCACGCGGTTGAACTCACGTGCCGTGAGCCGATCCGCGCAAAGCTGGCCACTCCCGCGCTCGGCCGTGATCACATGGTCGACCTGAGTGCTGCGCTCGCCGCACTCGGCAGCACGGCGCTGACGTCCGACACCGAGATCGCGATGAGTGAGGAGGGTCTGCCGAACACCTTCGTTCCTGGCCGCAATCTTCTGTTCCTGACCTGCGCCGGCGCGATCGCTTATCGGCGTGGCATCAAGCGAATCGTGGCCGGCATGTGCGAGACGGACTACTCCGGCTACCCCGATTGCCGCGATGATACGATCAAGGCTATGCAGCTCGCGCTGAACCTGGGAATGCAGCGCCGTTTCGTGCTGGAGACGCCGCTTATGTGGCGCGACAAGGCGGCGACCTGGATGCTCGCGCACGAACTCGGCGGCGATGCGCTGGTTGAGATGATCCGCACCGGAACGCACAGTTGCTACCTGGGCGACCGCAGCCGGCTGCACAACTGGGGGTATGGCTGCGGCACATGTCCTGCCTGCGAATTGCGTGCTGCCGGATGGCAGCGCTGGCGCGCCGCGGCCGCGCCAGCTTGAATGGGCGCGTCCGTCACGACAGGAGATCCCGTATGAGCCGTCTGGCCTTCCTCGCCGCTCTGGCCTTCGCCGCGCTTGCTGTCCCGGCTCACGCGCAGCGGACGATCGCTCTCCACGCGCGCACTGCCGGGGAGTTGGCCGACCTGTGCACCACCAGCCCGCACCAACCGGCAGGCGAAGCGAAGATCAATTACTGCCACGGGTTTGCTCAGGGTATGGTCGATGTTGAGCAGATGCACGGCATGCGGTTCTGCTTCCCCCCGGGAACATCGCGTGACAGCACGCTTGCGGAATTCGCCCGCTGGGTGGGCGCGCAACCGCAACGGCGGAGCGCGAATGCCGCCACCGGGCTCACGCAGTTCCTGACAGAACGTTATCCGTGCCACTGAGGCCGGCCGCCGGCCTGCCGGTGATCGGGTGGCCGTTCACGTCATAGGCGCGTCGGGCCGGTCCGGAGCGGCGCTATGCCGTGCGCTGATGGACCGTGGTGCGAGGCCAGTGCCAGTCATCCGGGATCCGGTGCGCTGGGCAGCGGCCCAGATTGCACTTGTTCCGCGCATTGCCCGCCTCGAAGACGCTGCCGGCTTGCATGCCGCGCTCCGTGACGCGACGCAGGTGGTCTCGACCGCGCACGCGCGCTATGCGGCGGCGGTCATTGCGGCGGCGCCGCCCGACGCACGGCTCGTCTTCCTCGGCAGCACGCGGCGGTTCACCCGATGGCCCGATGACCACGGCAATGGCGTCATCGCGGGCGAAGCGGCTTTCCTCGCGTCCGCTCGCGCGGGCGTCATGCTGCACCCGACGATGATCTACGGCGCACGGGGTGAGGACAACGTGCAGCGGCTCGCCAGCCTGCTGCGCCGCGTACCTGTGCTGCCTTTGCCGGATGGTGGTGCGTCGCTCGTGCAGCCGATTCATCAGGATGACGTCACCCGCGCGGTACTCGCCGCGCTCGATTGCGACTGGAATGGACCGCACACCCTTGTGATCGCCGGCCCGCGCCCGATCCGCTACGCCGAGTTCGTGCGTGCGGTTGCCGCGGCGGCGGGTATCAGACCGCCACGTATCGTGCCGTGTCCCGTCGCTCCGCTGATCATGCTCGCCCCGCTGACGCGTCTCTTTCCCTTCCTGCCGAATCTGCGGACTGCCGAGGTCCGCCGTCTGCTGGAGGACAAAGCGTTCGACATCGGCCCGATGCGGGCCATGCTCGGCTTCGACCCGATGCCGCTCGAGGCAGGACTTGCGCGAACCTTCGCCAGGCCGCACAACGCCTGATCGGTTTGTTGGGACAATAAAGATGCCGATCATCAACCGCATCGCCGAGTTTCAGGACGAAATGACCGAGTGGCGGCGGACGCTGCACGCCGACCCGGAGCTTTCGCTGGAGGAGCACCGCACCTCGCAGTTGGTGCAGGAGAAACTCAAGGAATTCGGCGTCGATGAGATCATAACCGGTCTCGCCCGGACCGGCGTCGTTGGCATCATCCGCGGCGGTGCCGGATCGGCCCGTTCGATCGGTCTCCGCGCCGATATGGACGCGCTGCCGATCCACGAGGAAACCAATCTGCCCTATGCCAGCCGCAACGCTGGCGTGATGCACGCCTGCGGCCACGACGGGCATACCACGATGCTGCTCGGCGCGGCCAAGTACCTCGCAGAGACACGCAATTTCGACGGGACGGTGTACCTGATCTTCCAGCCGGGCGAGGAAAATCTGGCGGGCGGAGAGATCATGGTGAAGGACGGCCTGTTCGAACGCTGCCCGGTCGACATGGTGTTCGGCATGCACAACTGGCCGCTGGTTCCGGCGGGCACATTCCGCTGGCGCACCGGCCCGATCATGGCCGCGGTCGGCAATATCGAGATCACGATCACCGGCAAGGGGACGCACGGCGCACAGCCGCATTTCGGGACGGACCCCATCGTCATCGCCAGTCACATCGTCACCGCGCTGCAGACCATCGTTTCGCGCACGATCGAGCCGGTCGAAGGCGGCGTGATCAGCATTGGCCACATCAGTGGCGGTCACACTTACAACGTGATCCCGGAGACGGTGCACATGAAGGGCACCGCGCGCTGGTTCAAACCCGCAGTCGGCGACAAGCTGGAAGCGGGCGTGCGCAATCTGGCGACGGGCATCGCGGCAAGCTTCGGTGCGAAGGCTGATGTGACGTTCCAGCGTGCCTATCCGGCGACGATCAACAACCCGGAGGCGACCGAGCTGACGCTGCGCGCGGCCGCGGCGGTGGCGGGCGATGCGCGGGTACGGCCGATGGACAATCCGACCATGGGTGGCGAGGACTTTGCCTTCATGCTGCAGGCCAAACCTGGCAGCTACATTCTGCTCGGCGCCGGACGCGGTCCGAACGATGCGATGGTGCATCACCCGGCCTACGACTTCAACGACGAGGTGCTCACGGTCGGTGCCTCTTACTGGGCAACGCTTACCGAGCAATTGATGCCGCGTACGGGCGCTGATCTTAATCATCCCCGGTGACTTGATCCCGATCAGCGACCGGTACGGCATCTCCGTTCAGGTGGCGCGATCACAACCATCGACATCCCGCCACGATCCCTCATCACCGTCCCCGGGCCAGGCGTCTCTCATAGGCCTGTGCCAGAAGCGTGCTCGGAAACAGCATCGCGAAATAGACCAGCGCCACCACGGTATAGACTTCCAGCGGGCGGTAGGTAGCTGCCGTGATCAGGCCACCATTGTAGAGCAGGTCCGGCACCGCGATGACAGATACCAGCGAGGTGTTCTTGAGCTGGGTGATGGACTGGTTGACGAAGGGCGGGATCATGCGGCGGATGGCCTGTGGCAGAATGACCCGCCGCATCATCGGCCAGGGCCGCAAGCCGAGAGCGCGTGCGGCGTCCCACTGCCCCTGCTCGATGGAGATGATGCCGCCACGGAAGATCTCCGCGTAAAACGCGCCGGTGTAGAGTGACAGTGTCATGGTGGCAGCGGCCACCGCGGGAATCTGGATGCCGAGCAGGACGGGAAGCGCATAATAGAACCAGATAAGCTGCACCAGGAGCGGCGTGCAGCGGAACGCTTCGATGTAGGCAATCAGCGGCCAATTCAGCAGCCTCAAGCGCGACAGGCGGCCGAGGCCCACGAGCAGTCCGATCAGCAATCCCAGAATCACCGTGCCGATCGTGTAGCCAAGCGTGACCAGCACACCGCTCCAAAGCAATGGGATGTAGCGCTCGAGGAAAGAAAAGTCCCAGTGGTACATCTCAGACCGGGCCCT
>JASHQG010000547.1 GCA_030037665.1 Acetobacteraceae bacterium | reverse complement strand
TGTTCCACGACGGCGCATTCAATCTGTCCGCCAGCGTGAAGGCGTACTATGCGCTGAAAGCGATCGGCGATTCCGCTGACGCGCCGCACATGGTCGATGCACGCGAGGCGATTTTGGCAGCTGGCGGGGTCGAGCGCAGCAACGTCTTCACCCGTGCTCAGCTGGCGTTGTTCGGCGAGGTGCCGTGGCGTGCCGTGCCCGTCATGCCGCTGGAAATCATGCACCTGCCACTATGGTTTCCGTTCCATCTCTCGAAAGTCTCTTACTGGTCGCGCACGGTGATTGTGCCGCTCTTGGTGTTGATGGCGCTGCGTCCGGTCGCGCGCAATCCGCGCCACGTGCATGTCGAGGAGTTATTCCGCACCCCGCCCGCGGCAATCCGAGACTGGATCCGCGGGCCGTACCGCTCCGCCTGGGGCCGCTTTTTCAAACGCGTGGACACGTTACTGCGCGTCACCCAGCCCTGGTTCCCTCGCCGCAGTGGCGACAGTGCGATCCGCAAAGCAGTCGCTTTCGTCACGGAACGTCTGAACGGCGATGATGGGCTCGGCGGGATTTATCCCGCCATCGCCAACAGTGTGATGATGTTCCACGCGCTCGGCTATCCACCGGACCACCCCGATGCGGCGATAGCCTGGCGCGCGGTGCGCAAGCTGCTGGTGGCGGAGCCGGATCGCGCCTGGTGCCAGCCCTGCCATTCTCCGGTCTGGGACACCGGGCTTGCCGGCCACGCGATGGCAGAGGCCGGTGAGGCCACGGACGGCGCCTGCGCATGGCTGGGGCCACGACAGATTCTCGACGTCGCGGGTGACTGGTCGGTGCGGCGCGCTGGCTTGCGGCCCGGCGGCTGGGCGTTCCAGTACGCCAACCCGCACTATCCCGACGTCGATGACACCGCCGTGGTCGGCATGCTGCTGCACCGGAATGGCGATCCGGCCTATGCGGCCGCCATCGACCGCGCGCGCGAGTGGATCATCGGTATGCAGTCCTCGGATGGCGGTTGGGGCGCGTTTGAGCCGGAGAACACGCATCTCTACCTCAACCATATCCCGTTCGCCGATCACGGCGCGCTGCTCGATCCGCCGACATCAGACGTGACTGCGCGCTGCGTGTCGTTCCTGGCGCAGATCGGCATGGCGCCGGAGGAACCTGTGATGGCGCGCGCCCTCGCATTCCTCAGGCGTGAGCAGGAGGCGGACGGAAGCTGGTTCGGGCGGTGGGGAACCAATTACATTTATGGCACGTGGTCGGTGCTGTGCGCCCTGAACGCAGCTGGCGTGCCAACCGATGACGCAGCGGTAGGACGTGCGGTGGACTGGCTCGTCTCAGTGCAGCGCGACGATGGCGGCTGGGGCGAGGACGAGGCAAGCTACGGCGATGCGCCGCACGGCCGCTACACGGCCAGCACGGCGAGCCAGACGGCCTGGGCATTGCTGGGTCTGATGGCGGCCGGTGCGGTCGATCATCCGGCGGTCGCACGCGGCGTTGCGTACCTGACGGCGACGCAGCGCACGGACGGCGAATGGACGGAGTTGCCGTATACGGCGGTGGGCTTTCCGCGCGTGTTCTATCTGCGTTACCACGGTTATCGTCTCTATTTCCCACTGCTCGCGCTGGCGCGGTACCGCAATCTGCGGCAAGGCAACACGCGACGGGTGGCATTCGGATTCTGACACTTCTGTGATGGCAAGGTGCGTCTTGCGCGCCACGCCCGGCCGCGCCACGCTGGCTCTCATTCAACCGGAGGATCAAGCAACATGGCCGACACAGAAGAATACACACCACCGAAAGTCTGGACCTGGAACAAGCCGAGCGGCGGACGCTTCGCCAACATCAATCGTCCCGTATCGGGCGCGACGCACGAGAAGGAGCTGCCGGTCGGCAAGCATCCGCTGCAGCTCTATTCGCAAGGCACGCCGAACGGCGTGAAGGTCACCGTGCTGCTGGAGGAACTGCTGGCGGCCGGCCACAAGGGTGCCGAGTACGACGCCTGGCTCATCCGCATCAACGAGGGCGACCAGTTCGGCAGCGGCTTCGTTGCGATCAATCCGAACTCGAAGATCCCCGCGCTGATGGATCGCAGCGGGCCCAAGCCGGTGCGCGTGTTCGAGACCGCCTCGATCCTCATGCATCTGGCGGAGAAATTTGGCGCGTTTCTACCAACCGAACCTGCGGCGCGCGCCGAGTGCCTGTCGTGGCTGTTCTGGCAGATGGGCAGCACGCCCTATGTCGGCGGTGGGTTCGGGCATTTCTATGCCTATGCACCGGTGAAGATCGAATACGCGATCGACCGCTTCGCGATGGAGACGAAGCGACTGCTGGATGTGCTGGACAAGCAGTTGGGGGAATCCGAGTGGGTCGCCGGGCGTGAGTACACGATTGCCGATATCGCCTGCTGGCCGTGGTATGGCGGGCTGGTGAAGTTCAATCAGTACGGCGCGGCGGAATTCCTTGCGGTGCACGAATACAAGAACATCGTGCGCTGGGCGGATCAGATCTGGGCGCGGCCGGCGGTGAAGCGCGGGCGGATGGTGAACCGCACGCAGGGCGATCCGTCTGAGCAGTTGTGGGAACGTCACGACGCAAGCGACTTCGACACGAAGACACAGGACAAGGTTGGCGCAAAGGGGTGAGCGGCGCGTTGCCGCAACTCACCGAGCAGCAGGAACCGCTGATTGCCATCAACGGCATGGCACATGTCGTGCTGACAGTCAGCGATTTCCGCCGCGCGCGGGCATTTTACGCGCGGCTGCTGCCGGCTTGTGGGATGCGACCGGTGTTCGATGGACCGACATTCGCCTACTTCGTCGGT
The DNA here is from genome assembly GCA_030037665.1 of Acetobacteraceae bacterium. Classification (GTDB taxonomy): domain Bacteria; phylum Pseudomonadota; class Alphaproteobacteria; order Acetobacterales; family Acetobacteraceae; genus JASHVB01. The sequence goes on along the minus strand of JASHQG010000547.1, from coordinate 969 downwards.
GCAAGAACGGCGATCGGGATCGAGCCTTGTGATCCGGCCTATCAAGGCGAACGCTTCGTGCAGCGGCGGGTCGGGCTGCACCATCTGTGCCTCCGTGCGCGCTCGCGTGATGACGTCGATCGCTGCGCGGCGCTGCTGCGCGAGATGGGCGCGGCCATCGTGCGTGCGCCGGCGGAAGGAACCTGGGCGCCAGGCTACTATTCGGTGTTGTTCGAGGATCCGGACGGCATTCGGCTGGAGGTGAACTTCGTGCCGGGCGCGGGCCTGCTCGCCGACGGTGTCGCCCTCGATCCGCGGGATGGTTACGCCCAGGGCGTGTGACAGCATGAGGACGGTCGCGAATCGCGAGCGGCATTCGCCCGGGCGTGCAAACCGTCGGTCCGCAGGGGCCTCATTCCCGGCATGCATGGCACGAGGCGGTGGGTGGCGATCACGCGTGCTCGCGCCTGGTCCCGATGACGGAGGCTCATTGTGGTCGTTGGCGTATGGACCCATGCTGGCGCCTCGGCTGTGGCGGCGTTTCTGGCGTCCCTCGTAGAGGCCGTGGAGGCGCTGACCGTCGTGCTGGCGGTCGGCTTTGTGCGGGGCTGGCGTGGTTCGCTGACCGGCGCCGGTCTTGGCCTTGTTGCACTCATGGGTTTGACCGCCGCGCTGGGACCGGCCTTAACACGCATTCCCCTCGATATCGTTCAGGTCGTGGTAGGCGGACTGCTGCTCCTGTTTGGTCTGCGCTGGCTGCGCAAGGCTATCCTGCGCGGGGCAGGCGTCATCCCCCTGCACGATGAAGCTGCCGCGTTCGCCAACGAGGCGGAATCGCTCAGGCGTTTTGAGAACACATTCGCGGCCTTCGACACGATTGCTATGTGTGCCTTGACAAGGTGCACTGTTCTCCCCGGTGAAAGTCCGGGCCGGCAAACTCTCGCTCCAGCCGGAAGCACTCGGGGCGGGTCAGGAGGCGACGAATGGCCT
>JASHQG010000546.1 GCA_030037665.1 Acetobacteraceae bacterium | reverse complement strand
ATTTCAGCGGCAACAGGAACTTTCGCGATGACAATCTGGACCGGGCGGCGGGACCGCGTCGCTCGCCTGCGCGACGCGCGAGCCAATCCACACACCGCGGCCGGAGAGCGCGTGCCGATGCGGCAATCCACGCCGGTCGAGGTCGACGGCATCTTTCTCGGCGCCGCGGTGGAGCACGAACTCGGCGTTCGTTTCATCGCCGTCGATCCGCGCGTAACCGACATGCACCAGAGCATCTGGCCAAACTTCGATTACGCGAAGAACTCGGCACGCCAGCTGTACCGCTCCAACCGATCGTTCCCGTCAACCTGATCCGCCGGCAACGACCTGAGCTTCACGGGATCTGGCTCCGCGATCCCGCGAGCATCTTCCTTGATGCACGCGACGCCGGCGCGGAGGGTTCAGTCCTGCAAGCGGCTGTCACGATCTGACATCCGTGCGTCAGCCGGTCAAAAGTGATGCCGTAATTTCGGCGCCTGCGCCTCATCGGGCAGCCCGTCAAACAGGATCTGCCCGTTGTTCATGATCAGCACCCACTCGGCGATGTCCATTGCGTTGTCGTCGTTGGGATCCACCAGCACCGCTGTCGTCGCGTGCGACTTGCAGACATAGTCGACCGGGCGGAACGTTCGCTCCATCAGATGGGGCGCGCGGTCAATCGAGGCCTCGAGCAGCAGCAGCCATCGGGGCGTTCCGAGAACCGCCAGCGACAGAGCCGGCATCGGGTGCTGGCCACCACTCAGGCTGCCAGCCCCTGTGGTGCGGCGTTCGTCCAGCACCGGGAACAGCGCATCGATGGACTCGGCGCCGAACATCGCGCCGGGACCGACACGGCGCGCCGCCACGACGTCAATGGTGAGGGCCACCGTCAGGTCGGCGAAAACGCCGCTTCCTTCCGCCAGCATGCGCAGGCCCGGCGCCACGCGTTGTGCCATGTCCGGGCGATCGACTGGGGGTGCCTCGAACGACACGCTGGCGCCGCAGAGCAGCAAGCGGCCCCTCACCGTGTGCCATGTCGTCCTCTTGCCGGCGCGGTTTCTCAGTCTTGACCCGTCCGGTTGGATCAAGATTGAGCGTGCGGTGCGCGGGGCCCTTTGTGACTTTGACGGAGATCGTCCTCCGGCCGGAAGCCGTCGAGCAGCGTTGCCCTCAGCTGCTGCGTCATCGAAAATAGGCGTCCGACCAACGCAGCCAACAGAACGGCGATGATGCCATATCAGCCCGAGCGCGGACGTCGTTGGGTGCCGACGCCCTTCGTGCTGGCCTCAATCCTCTTCCACATCGCCGTCGCGATGGCATTCGTTGCCTGGCCGTCCGAATGGCGCTGGTTGATCGGCGCCCTTCTTGCCAACCACGTGCTGATCGGCTGCCTGGGCATGTGGCCGAGGAGCGCACTGCTCGGTGCGAACCTAACCCGTGTCTCTTCGGCCTGCCATCACGCCAGCTGCATCGTCCTTACCTTTGACGACGGTCCGGACCCGGAGGTGACCCCGGGTGTCCTCGAGATGCTGGATCAATTCGGCGCAAAGGCAAGCTTCTTTTGTATCGGCGAGCGTGCCGCCCGGTTTCCCCACATCGTGGCTGAGATCATCCGCCGCGGTCACAGCGTGGAGAACCACAGCAACCGGCACCCCATCGGCTTCGCATGCTACTCTGTTGGCGCGCTCCGCCGCGAAATAGGTCGCGCTCAAGTCGCACTGACCACAATCGCCGGGACGCCTCCCGCGTTCTTCCGGGCCCCGTTCGGGATTCGCAGTCCCTTGCTGGCTCCCGCGCTGGCCGCGTTCCCGCTCCGCTACGTCTCCTGGACCCGCCGTGGCTATGACGCCGTGATCCGCCGCCCTGAGATGGTGCTGCGCCGAATCACCCACGGCCTTGCAGCCGGCGACATCCTGGTGCTGCACGATACGGCCGCGTCACGCACGGCCGCCGGCGTCCCGGTCGTGCTCGACGTGTTGCCATCGTTGCTACAACGGATCGAAGCTGCCGGACTGCGCGCCCTGTCGCTGCCATTGGCCATGGGGGAACTGGCTGTGCCATGAGAGCGCGCGTGACCCAGTCCTTGCCGCCGCATCCGATCCTCCGCGAGCATTACGCCACAGAGCGGGAACATGCGGCCTTCGTTCAATCGTTGTTCGACCGCACCGCGCCGCAATACGACTGGGCGAATTCGGTGTTCTTCCTGGGTACAGGCGCGTGGTACCGCCAGCGCGCGCTCGCTGCGGCCGGGCTGCAGCCGGGCATGCGCCTGCTCGACGTCGCGGTTGGCACCGGCTGGACGGCCGACGCCGCGCGGCGCATCCAGGGGACCGACACCGGCATCATCGGCGTCGACATCAGCGCCGGGATGCTCGGCATCGCGCGCCGGCGACTGGGCATCGCGTTGATCCAGGCCTCAGCCGAAGCGCTGCCGCTGGCAGACATGTGTGTCGACTTCATCACGATGGGCTATGCCCTTCGGCATGTCAGCGACCTTGCCGTCGCGTTCGGGGAGTTTCACCGCGTGCTGCGGCCCGGCGGGCAGCTCTTGGTGCTGGAAATCGGCCGACCCCGCGGCAGGTTGCGCCGCGCCGGCCTCAAATTCTATTTCAAGCGCGTACTCCCTGCCGTGAGCCGCCTGGTCTCGCCAGGGACGTCGCTTGCCGCTCTGATGAGGTACTACTGGGAGACGATTGAGACCTGTGTTGCTCCCGCCACCATCCTGCACCAACTGGCCGATAGCGGCTTCGCGGAGCCGTCATGCGCGACGGAGTTGGGCGTGTTTCAAGCCTACCGGGCGCGACGTCCGGCTCAGCGGATCCAATAATCCGGCGGATGGAAGCTGTTGCTCACGCCGCGGTCCTGCATGTAGGGAGGCGTTCCGCGCTCGCTCTGTCGCCAGGTCACGTCGTTGTGGGATCCAGTGATGTAGAACCGGCCACCGGCCGCCATGTCGACCGTCACATCGCTGTGCGATCCGCTCAGCGTCACCCACCAGCATGCACCCGTCAGATACATCGTCGTGTGATCGCCTTGCAGCACGATCGGACGCCCGTCGCAGGTCACGGTTTGCGAGATGCGCGACTGCGTGTAGTACGCGACACCCCTGGCATCGATTATTGGCGGCTGGTTCGACGTTGTGGTGCATGCAGCACCCGCAGCGAGGCAGAGCATGGCAATTGAAACGGCGTGCAACCGCATGTTTTCTCCCCCGGTATGGTCGATTGATGCGCGCCGAGCGTAGCGGTCTGCCATCCCGTTGCCTAGGGGACCCAGGTTTGCTCACGCGCCGGTTGCTGTTGGGTCTTGGCGCACTGCTGGCGGCTGTGCCTGCCGCGCGCGCGGTCGCGCAAGCTGATACATTCTGGGCGGCCACGTTCATCCGGAAGGTCGGTAACGAAATCGCTGCGATCATCGCTGCCCCGGGGCCGCCGGGGGAGCACAAGCTACGCCTGATGCGCCTGATCGACCGGGTCGTTGACGTCCCGGGTGCAGCACGTTTCTGCCTCGGGCGCTATTGGCGGCAGGCGTCAGCGCAACAACAACGCGACTATGTCGAATTGTTCCGCGCGGTTCTGATGCGGGCTGTGCTGGGCCGCATCAACAGCGAACAGAACAATGACAGCGACCGGCAAGATACCAGGGCCATCCAGGTCCAGGTCGAGCGCCCGGAGCCGCAGCCGGACAGCATTGATGTGCCGACGCTCATCCAACGCCCCGGGATCCCGTCCGTGACGGTGACCTGGGTGGTGAATACCGATGCCAACGATCCACGGATCGTTGATGTCATGGCCGCGGGCGTCAGCCTGCGTATCACAATCCGTGCCGACTACGCCGCGTTCCTGCAAAGACACGCTGAGAACATCGACGCGTTGCTGCAGGCACTACGCGCGCAGGCCTGCGACAATTGTGCCCCTCCTAGCGGCGTCGCCGGGCGATGAAGAGGATGTTGGCGAATGGCGTACCGCGCCAGCACGGCTTGACGGTGATGTCGTAGCCCGCCGGCTCGACGATGGACGCGAGGCGCGCCAGCGGCCAGGGATTCACCCAAGCGCCGGCATGCGGCGAGAAGCCCTGCCACAGCCGTTCCAGTCCGAGCGTCAGAGCGCTGCGCATCCCGCGCTCAGGGTCCAAGAGCCGCAGCACGATGCGCTGGCGCGCCGCCCGCGTCACGGCCTGCAGCAGGCGTTGCTGCGAAGCGTCATCGAGCTGGTACAGGACGTCGACCGCGAGAATCGTATCGGCGATGAGGCTACCGACACCATGTGCCAGGTCCTGCAGCCGGGTTGCGAATGCCAGTCCGGCCGCGGCCCGGTCGGCCTCAGCGAGATGGCCCGCGTGGCAGTCGATTCCGGTGACCGAATCGGCCAACCCGGCCTGCAGGAGCGCGGTCCCCAGCTGGCCGCGACCGCAGCCGACATCCACGACGTGGCCGAAATGCTCCCGGCTGGCCAGGGCCAACACGTCGCGATGCACCGGGTCGTGCCGAAGTTTGCAACGAACATAGCCATGGGCGAGCCGCCCGCAGGCGCGGTAGTGCTCTGCTGTGTCGTCGAGCGCCGCCTGGATTTCGTCGGGTAGGCCCGACCGACGGTCGTGCGCGAATGTCGCGTGACGCGCGGCGGCTACAGCCGCGACGGGACTCGCGTCGCGGCATGCGCCGGTCTCAAAGTCAGCGGCCATGAGCGCACGCGCGTACCA
>JASHQG010000545.1 GCA_030037665.1 Acetobacteraceae bacterium | reverse complement strand
AGCCCGGCCTGGTCGCTCGTAACACAGGATGTGTCGACCAACCGGGACAGGTCCTGACCCGCGGGCCGTGGCTCGCATTTCTGTTGAAGCTTCCTTAGCGTAGCGTGAGCTTTGCGGGACCGGAGCATCGCGACGCGGCTCTGCGATATACAACGCTGGACATGATGCGACGTTGTGCGGGCCGCCGGTTTCGGCCTCGCATGAGAGCCGTTGCCTGACAAATGGTAACAGGGGAACGTCATTGTCCTGATCTTTCGCATGCAATTAATCTGCAAAAGCTGGGACTGGAGCCGTGCATCGGGACCGTCCGCACCCAAACTGATCGGGCCCCTTCGTCCGCCAGCAAACGAGCGATCACGACGGCCGGTAGCAGCGTCCGGCAGCCTGATACCGTCAGCGCGAACAAACTGTGCAAACCGGTCAGGGCTACGTCGGCGCTGCGGGTCGGAGTGGTGTCGGCTATCATGCGGCGCATGCACACCGTCACTTTCTGCCAGTACGCGGAAGACCTGCTCCTCTACCACCTTCAGCCGCGCGCCACGGGTTTTAACGTCGATGTCGGGGCGGTGCCCTGATGGATATGTTCAATACCGACAGACTTTCCCTGCGGGGTAGCGGGGCGTCACGATCGACCACCATCAGGAGAAGGCTGCTCGCGTTCAACGCCCGCGCGCGGAAGGTGCCAATCTCACGATCGGCATCTCGACCGAGCCAGGAACGCGGACCTATCACAGGCTTTCCAATCAATCCGAAGCTACCTTTGATCCGGCAGCCGCCTTACTGAGATCAAGATGGCTCACGTCCGGGGGCAGCGTCGAGATTGAATGCTTGCCACTGGCTGGCGTCCTGAACCGCTACGCGCCTGGTCGTGCAATTGACTCTCTGAACCTTGATTACGAACGCCATGACCTGGCGGTTCTGGGACGCCTCGATTGGACGCGGCACAGACCGACGGTCATCCCGGCAGACGACTTGGAGGAGTTCGATGCCGCGGCAGATCCGCCCAAGTCCCAACGCAATCCGGGCATTCCTCACGGCGCGGAATATGCTGTGGCTTCTCAACCGATTTTCAGTTTCCCGTCGGTCGATCGAGTAGCGCTTAGCAGGCAACGCGAAAGCGGCTCCGGCTTGGGCTGCTCAGGGCCGCTCGGGTTACCCGCGACATGATCCCGCTCGATGAAGCCATCTCACGTCTGCAACCAAACGGTTATGGACCGCCCGCTCTAGACGGTTGCACCGCGCACACGTCCGCGGCAGGCCTGCATGGACGAGCGCGGCACCGGGATGGACGCCGTGTCAACATACCCGGCTGAGGGACGCGATTCTATCAAGCTTGCATTGCGTCTGCGAGATCAGATCCAGCGCGGAGTGGCAATCAGCGGCTGACTCGCAGGTAGCGTGATGAGCGAGACTATAGTCCTCTGGCGCGACTTTGATTCTACCCGCACATGTGCTGCGCCACACGACCCGCAACGAGGACGCCATGGTCTGTCGCAACTTGTCGCTGGTTGGCAGTATCAGGTTTATGTTATACGGTCGTTCGGTAACTGCCAGCGCGCAGTAGGTGAGGCTCAGGACACCCCGCCGGCATCATGGCCACCGGGGCCTTCGAATCGGGTCGGATTCTGGTACCATGGCCGGTTAGGGCTGGACCTTCCTGCCGGCGTCGTGTGGTGGGGCGCAAAAGAGGAGTAGCAGCTTGAGCGGATCCCGTCGGCGCGTGAGTGGTAAGACCTCGCGCAAAGGGCAGACCCGGCCTCGCACCGGCGCAGCCATGAAGAAGCGCGCAGCACGACCTGTTCGCGCAACACCACGCCCCCGGTTGCTCGCCCAGTTCGGCGAACGGGTGCGCGCATTCCGAACGGCGGCCGAAATGAGTCAGGCCAACCTCGCTGCCGCGGCTGGTATGAGACAACCCTATGTCGCAGACATCGAGCGTGGCGTGATCAACCCGACGCTGACGACCATTGCCGCCATTGCTGCTGGACTCGGAGTCGCGATGCGCGATCTTGTGTAGCGACAGGTCGCGACAGCAGAGGCCATTCTGAGAAAATCGCGACCGCTCCGGCGCAACCGATCCGAAATGGATGGGGGCGAGGGATATTTGCAAAGCGGGTTCGCTTCAGGCCTGCTCTTAGAGATCGTCAAGCGTGCGGAAGAATGAGGGGCGTGTGGTCAATGGCACGGTGACTTGCAGAGGGCTGCATGACGTCCGTTATCCACCTGCCTGCTGGCCACCTTGGCCGGACTATGAGTCTGCTCGGTCAGCCAATCGAGATCGCCGCACCACTGGTTCAGAAAAGCCAAAGCCCGTGTGGCGCAGCTCCTTGCACGATCGCGTGATAGCGCGGAGGCGGGAGTAAAGCCGATCGACGACGTCAGGGATCGGGGCGCAGGTGGTCACGCATCACCGATCGGATGCGGGACCCCTCGCGCAGGCGCACCGCCGCGAGGAGCTTGCCGGCCGGCACGAATTGATCCGGCGCAGGCCGCCTCAGAACAGGATCGGGTGGATCGAAGCGCCCCTGTGTGAATCACGTCGACTGCAACCATCTGACTGTTGCGCGCGCACGGTTGAAGGACCGCGCAACCGGCGACGCTGGCCACGGTGATGCGACCTCTGCCGTTGCGCCGATCGGCCCGCGAAGGCTCGCAAGCGCCCCAGGCGCTGGTCGCGATCCAACTCGACCCGGTCGAGGCGTAGGGATCGTCGGTGACGTTCCGACATGCGTCGGATTGAACTGCGGCGGACCATGTTCGGCACTGAAGTCGGCCGCGACGGAACGGGCCGGCCGCTGCGGCTTAAGGACTGCGGCAGCCGGACGCGCACGCACGAGGACTGGATCTGGCCGACGCCTGAAAGGACGCGGGCGTTGGGTGCATCAGGACTGAGCGGTCAACAGCGGCACTCGATCCGGTGCACAGCAATCGCAGCAACGCGCCCTCTCAGCCGTCGTGGTGCGGCTGCAGGCATGCGGTCTCACGCCGCCACAGTGCCGGACAGTACAGCAGTGATCCGGATGACCGATGTACAGCGGTCAACAACAGTCGGCCAGTTGATTGTCCTGTCGCGTTATCCACCGTCGCCCGCGGATCGGTCACTCCCGCGACGGTGATTGACGAATAGCGCGCCCGGCCAGGCGCTGCGCAGTGATCGCGACCGACGTTCGCGGCGTGACAGGGCCGACGCGCAGGTCAGCCGACCCGTCGGTTGCTCAGTTGGTTCGAGTCCGCCCCTTAAGGTGCACAGCATTTCCCGACGGCCCGATCAAATGGGAGGCCGTTTCTCCGCTGAATGCCACGAGCGCGGCGATATCCAA
>JASHQG010000544.1 GCA_030037665.1 Acetobacteraceae bacterium | reverse complement strand
GACGGATGGGCGCAGTGAGATGAGCGACAACGACAGACGTGGCGGAAACGTTGAGGGGCCAAACACCGGGGTGGTGGTCAAGGCACGCCCCAAGACACGCAAGCCCGCCATGTACAAGGTGCTGATGCTCAACGATGATTACACGCCTATGGAGTTTGTCGTTCACGTTCTGGAACGGTTTTTTCAAAAATCCCGTGAAGAAGCCACCCGTATCATGCTGCACGTCCACCGACGGGGGGTTGGGGTCTGCGGCGTCTACACGTACGAGGTTGCTGAGACGAAAGTGACCCAGGTCATGGACCTGGCGCGACAAAATCAGCATCCTCTGCAATGCACGATCGAGAAGGAATGACGACCGGCTGCGGCGGGTCATACCCAGATGACCCTTCGTACTGACATTGACTGGGTGGAATTGCCCACGGACGACCCGGTCCGGCTTCCGGACCACAGCGCGTAGGAGCGCCGACCACGATGCTTTCACGGAACCTGGAGCAGACGCTGCACCGCTCGCTTTCGCTCGCGAGCGAACGGCGCCACGAATATGCAACGCTGGAGCATTTGCTGCTGGGGTTGGCTGACGACACCGATGCCGCGACGGTGCTGCGTGCCTGTGGCGTCGATCTGGACAAGCTGCGCGCCGACCTGAGCGAATTCCTCGACAAGGACCTGGCGGGCCTGGCTACCGACCGGCCGGGCGATCCGAAGCCGACTGCCGGCTTCCAGCGCGTCGTGCAGCGTGCGGCAATCCACGTTCAGTCTTCGGGCCGTGACGAAGTGACCGGCGCCAATGTCCTCGTCGCCCTGTTCTCCGAGCGGGAGAGCCATGCCGTCTATTTCCTGCAGTTGCAGGATATGACACGGCTGGACGCGGTGAATTTCATCAGCCACGGCATCGCCAAGGCGCCCGGCCGGTCGACGCAACGGCCCGTGACCGGCACCGCTGGCAGTGGCGGCTCATCCGAAGGCCACCAGGAGCAGGAGCGGGAGGAGAAGCCCAACCGGCGCAATCAGGACGCGCTGTCAAACTATTGTGTGAACCTGAACAAAAAGGCGATGGCGGGGAAGATCGATCCGTTGATCGGCCGTGAGCCGGAAATCGAGCGCACGATCCAGATCCTCTGTCGCCGCACGAAGAACAATCCGCTCTATGTGGGCGATCCCGGCGTCGGCAAGACCGCGATTGCGGAAGGCCTGGCCAAGCGCATCGTCGAAGGCGATGTGCCGGAGGTTCTTGCCCGTTCGACCATCTACGCGCTCGATATGGGCGCCCTGCTCGCTGGCACGCGTTACCGTGGCGATTTCGAGGAACGTCTGAAGGCAGTCGTCGCTGAGCTCGAGAACCAGCAGGGCGCCATTCTGTTCATTGACGAAATCCATACCGTCATAGGCGCAGGCGCGACGAGTGGCGGGGCGATGGATGCGTCCAACCTGCTGAAACCGGCGCTCGCCTCCGGCAATCTACGCTGCATCGGCTCGACGACCTACAAGGAATTCCGCAATTATTTCGAGAAGGACCGTGCCCTGGTCCGCCGCTTCCAGAAGATCGACGTCAACGAGCCGAATATCGAAGACAGCGTCAAGATTCTCCGCGGCCTGAAAGCGAACTACGAAAAGCACCACAAGGTGCGGTACACCGACGAGGCGATCCGTGCTGCCGTCGAGCTGTCCGCCAAATACATCAATGACCGTAAGTTGCCGGATAAGGCGATCGATGTGATCGATGAGGTCGGTGCCTCACGTATGCTGCTACCCGAGAACAAGCGGCGGAAGACTGTTACGTTGCGCGACGTGGAGGAAATCGTCGCGAAGATCGCCCGCATTCCCCCGAAGAGTGCGTCTGCCGACGATAAGGAGACGCTGAAGAACCTCGAACGCGACCTGAAATCGATGGTGTTCGGTCAGGATAAGGCGATCGAGGCGCTTGCCGCCGCGATCAAGCTGGCACGCGCCGGGTTGCGCGAACCGGAAAAGCCGATCGGCAACTACCTGTTCAGCGGCCCCACCGGTGTCGGCAAGACGGAAGTCGCGCGTCAGCTTGCCGCGACGATGGGTATCGAACTGATCCGCTTTGACATGTCGGAATATATGGAGCGGCACAGCGTGTCGCGTCTGATCGGTGCACCGCCCGGCTACGTTGGTTTCGACCAGGGCGGCCTGCTCACCGACGCGATCGATCAGCATCCGCATGCGGTGCTGCTGCTCGACGAGATCGAGAAGGCGCACCTGGATCTGTTCAATATTCTGCTGCAGGTGATGGACCACGGGAAACTGACCGACCACAATGGCAAGACGGTCGACTTCCGTAACGTCATCCTGATCATGACCACCAATGCCGGCGCATCCGACCTGGCGAAGGAAGCGATCGGTTTCGGCCGCGAAACCCGCGCGGGTGAAGATGAAGACGCGATCAAGCGCCTGTTCACACCGGAGTTTCGTAACCGGCTGGACGCGACGATTGCGTTCGCTGGTCTAACCCCGGAAATCGTCGGGCGCGTGGTCTAAAAATTCGTCATGCAGCTGGAAGCGCAGCTGGCCGACCGCAACGTAACGATCCAGTTGTCGTCCGCGGCGAAGGAATGGCTGGCCGAGCGCGGCTATGACAGGCTCTATGGCG
>JASHQG010000543.1 GCA_030037665.1 Acetobacteraceae bacterium | reverse complement strand
GTGCACGCCTGGTCTCGGCGGCTTGCGGCATTGCCGGGTTTTGCCCTGCCGTATGATCTTATCCCGAAAAAGGACCGGGAGATCGATCCGCCCTGATAACGGACTGGTTTCGCCTGGCCGGTGCTAACTTCCACGGGCTCCGGCCCCTACCAGCCGGACGCCCGGCGCGCAGGTTGCTGGTCTGTGCCTTCACGCTGACCTATGAAGTCCGCTGACACATCACAACGGCCGGCGCGCCACCATCATGCGAACGCAACGCTTGAGCCTTATGGCGGCGATCGCGTCGATTGCCGTATTCGGCATCGGCATCGGGCAATCCGCACCACTGCTGTCGCTTCTGCTGGAAACGCGTGGCACCGACATCGCACTGAACGGCATCAACGCCGCGGCCACATTCGCCGGCGTGATTCTCGGCCCCTGGATCGCGCCGGCAGCCGTGCGCCATCTCGGTATCACGAACTTCCTGTTGCTGTGCTTCGCGCTCGACATCACGTTGTTCGTGTCGATGAAAGTCTTCGGCGGCATTGGCGTCTGGTTCGTGCTGCGCTTTCTGCTCGGTCTGGTTGGCGCCAATATCTTCACCGTCAGCGAGGCCTGGATAAACCGGCTCGCTGCCGGCGAACGCCGGGGCCAGATCGTCGGCCTCTACGCCGGCACGCTTGCGGCCGGTTTCGCCATAGGGCCACTGATTCTCTCCATTACCGGGGTCAGCGGCTGGGCACCCTTCATCGCCAACGCATGCATCACCGCTGCCGCCGCGCTGCCGTTGCTCGCGGTGCGCAGGCGTACGACGAAATTCGCCACCCAGCAGCCGGCCACGCTGCGCTCCATCGTGGCACGCGCGCCGCTCATTTTGACTGCCGTCGCCTTGTTCGGGCTGTACGAATCGGCACTGGTGACGTTGCTGCCCGTATGGGGCGTCCGCATCGGCCTGAGCGACCGGGTCGCGGCGGCGACCGTTTCGGGCGTCTATTTCGGTGCCCTCGCGTTGCAGGTTCCGCTCGGCATGGTGTCGGACAAATTGTCGCGCCGCACCGCGCTGCGGCTCTGTGGCGTGATCGGACTCCTCGGCGCCGCCTTCCTTCCGGTGCTTTCGACAACCCGCCTCCCGTTATTCGTGCTGCTGTGCCTATGGGGCGGAATCGCTTTCGGCATCTATCCGATAGCCCTCAGCATGGCCGGGGATCGTTTCCATGACGCGGAGCTCGTTGCCGTAAACGCCGCACTGATCAGCGCATACGGGCTCGGCGCAGTGGCCGGTCCGGCGTTTGGCGGGATCGCGATGGAAGCGTGGAATCCGCACGGCCTGCCAGCACTCTTCGTCGTGTTGTTCGCCGGCTTCACGCTCGCAATCGGGCGGCGATCGCGGACCTGAGCCGAGGCTTCGCCTTCTGCCTTTGGGAGAAAGCAGGCCGAAGGCGCCGGGACGTCCACTGCTTCGTCAGCCTGTGCCGCTCCTGCAGGGCGTGCGGAACATTCACGCCACGCGCGGTCAATGCCCAGCATGACTTCCGGAAAAGTCGGGCGCCGGCACGTCGGACGCGTCCAACTGCCGCACCAGCGCCGCCTTCAGCCGATCGAGGCCCGCTGTGGATGACGCCTCCGCCCGGGCCACCAGCACCGCCTGCGTGTTCGACGCCCGCAGCAGCCACCAACCATCCGGGGTGTTCACCCGCACGCCGTCGACATCCGACACGTTGGCGCCTTCCGCGCGGAGGCGTGCCGCAACTTCGTCGATCACCGCGAACTTCCGCGCCTCATCGCAGTCGAACCGCACCTCGGGCGTGTTGACCACCTGCGCCAGCGCATTGCGTACCGCTGACAGTTTTTCCTGCATCCGCGAGACGATGCCCAACGTGCGTACCGCAGCGTACAACGCGTCGTCGAATCCGTACCAATGATCGGCGAAAAAGATATGCCCCGACATTTCGCCGGCCAGCGGCGATCCCGTCTCGGCCATCTTCGCCTTGATCAGCGAGTGCCCTGTTCGCCACATCAGCGGTTTGCCGCCGGCGCGGACGATCTCGTCGAACAACACCTGGCTCGCCTTGACGTCGGCGATGATCATTGCACCGGGATGGACGCGCAGCACGTCGCGCGACAGCAACACCATCAACTGGTCACCAAAGAGGATTTGGCCGGCGTCGTCGATCACGCCGATGCGGTCCGCGTCGCCGTCGAATGCGATTCCAATATCTGCTTTCCGCGTCTGAACTTCGTGAATGAGCTGCTGCAGGTTCGCCGGCACCGTCGGATCCGGATGATGCGACGGGAACGTGCCGTCGATCTTGCCGTTCAGCACCACATGCTCACCCGGCAGCGCGGCGACCAGCCGTGCCAGCACGTCCCCGGCCGAACCGTTGCCGTTGTCCCACACCACCTTCAGTGCACGATCGCCACCATCCCAATCGGCCAGCACCCGGGCAAGATAATGTGCGGCAATGTCGATGTTGCGTCCGGGTGCGACGCTTTCCTCCGCCACGTCGCCCGCCTCAGCCAGACTGCCCAGGCGCCTGATCTCCTCGCCGAAGAAAGGCTTGCGTCCGAGCATCATCTTAAAGCCGTTGTAGTCCGGCGGATTGTGGCTGCCGGTGACCATCACCGCGCCGTCGGTCTCCAGCTCGGTCGCCGCGTAGTACAGCATCGGCGTCGGGCAGATGCCGATGCGCAACGCCTCAATGCCGCTGCGACTCAGGCCGTTGGCCAGCGCCGCCTCCAGCGCCGGACTGGACAGCCGCCCGTCATATCCCACGGCCGCGGTGCGTCCGCCCTTCTTCGCGATGATCGAACCGAGGGTCCGGCCGATCGCGAATGCATCCTCGTCAGAGAGCGTGCGCCCGACGATGCCGCGAATGTCGTATTCGCGCAGCGTGGTGGGATCGAAGCGGTGGCTGAATCTCATGCGATCACATCCCGGTGTAGTTCTTCAGGAACGCACGCACCGCCGGCCCGACGTCGGAGCGCTTCAGCGCAAACGCGATCTGCGCTTCGAGAAAGCCGATCTTGTCGCCACAGTCGAATCGATTGCCTTCATAGCGCAGCCCGTGGAACGGCTGCTCGCCGATGAGTTTCGCCATACCGTCGGTCAACTGCACCTCGCCGCCGGCGCCGCGTTCCATGCGCGCAAGATGGCCGATCACTTCCGGCAACAACACGTAGCGGCCAATGATGGATAAATTGGATGGCGCCACCTGCGGCGCAGGCTTCTCCACCAGGCCTAGAACCTCCACCAACTTCCCGTCGTCCTTTCCGATCTTCAGGATGCCGTACCGGTTGGTGTGCTCTTTCGGCACTTCCGTGACCGCGACCACGTTGCCCCCCGTGTCGCGATACACGTCGGCGAGCTGGCGCAGGCATGCCGTCTCCGACAGCACCAGATCGTCGGGGAGCATGATTGCGAACGGGTCGTCGCCGACAAACGCGCGTGCGCACCAGATCGCGTGCCCAAGCCCGAGTGGCTCTTGCTGGCGCACCGTCACCAGCGAACCCGGTTCCACCTGCGTATCAGCCAGCAACGCCAACGTCTCGGTTTTATGGCGTTCACGCAGTGTCGTCTCCAGCTCGAAGGCGATATCGAAGTGTTCTACCAGTGCCGTCTTGCCGCGGCCGGTGACCATGCAAAACTGCTCAATGCCGGCGGCGCGCGCCTCCTCGATGGCATACTGGATCAGTGGCTTGTCCACCACCGGCATCATCTCCTTGGCGATCGCCTTGGTGGCAGGCAGGAATCGGGTACCCAGGCCGGCGACCGGCAGCACGGCCTTGCGCAAAGGCTTGATCACAAAGAACCTCCGATGTGGGCTGGGCCATCCGGCCAAGTTCGATCAGGCAGCATGTGGCACCTCGGTGCGGAGCGGAACTCACACGTTCCTGTGCTGCCCATCACGACCTTGAGCATCAGGTGTGCCCGCCGCGCCCCAGGAGCACGTCGCGCGCCATGTTCACGCGCGCCGCCAGCCAGTCGGAGCCACCGCTGTCCGGATGGGCCGTGCGCATCAACCGATGGTGCGCAGCGCGAATGTCCGCCGCGCTGGCTCCAGGCTGCAGACCAAGCACTTCATACGCTTCACGCCGTGTCATCCCTCCACTACCGGCGCGGGGCGGTTCCGTGCGATTGTTCGCTCCGCCGCCACCCCCCGGAGGCGGCGGCGCGGCACGGTTGCCTTGCCGGCTCGCCTGCCAGCGGTTCCAGATCAGTGGCCCGAACATGGCGAGCGCACCGACCGCCGGCATGGCGCGTCCGGTCACCACCAGCAAAACAGCGAGCGTCAGCCCGGCCAGTGCACCGATCCAAATCAGCAGCGACTTGATCGTGGTCACCGACGCCCGCTCGAAGGCACGCAGGCCTCCGAGGAACAAGAACAAGGTCAGGCCGCCGATCACCAGCCAGAGCATGCATGCAATGTGCGCGGTCGCCAGAGCAACCGCAACGGATTGCGGGTTTCAGCGCGCGCCCACGTAGCGGGCGGCGGCGCCGAAGCCGGCCATCATCCGCGCGTGGCGCTCCTCGACGCGGCCGCGCGCCTGTGGATGGGTGAAGATGAAATACTCGTTGGTCCGGATCGCATGCACGACATGCTCACCGACGGCGTCGGCCGACAGGCCCGTGGCAGAGCGGGCACGTGCTTCGTTCAGGTCAGCCCGCTGATAGCTGCCGCCGAAACGCGCGGGACGGCGGCGGCCGGAGTCATAGAGGGTGGTATCGACCTGCGCCGGGCATAGCACCGAAATGCCGATGTTGGTGCCTTGGAGCTCCATGGCCAGCGCTTCGGAGAGCGCGATCACGCCGTGCTTGGTCATGGCGTAGGCGCCGATGCCGGGGATGTTCGGATTGACCTGCAGCCCGGCCATCGAGGCCGTGTTGACGACGTGGCCGCCCTCACCGTGCTTGCGGATACGCGGCACGAAGGCCTGCACGCCGTTGACCACGCCGAACAGGTTGACGCCGAAGATCCAGTCCCATTGGGCACGCGTCATCTCGAGCAACCGGACATCGCCCAGCGAGATGCCGGCGTTGTTGCAAACGATGTGGACCTTACCGAATTCGGCTTCCACGGCGTCGGCGGCACGCGCGACAGCGTTGGCATCCGACACGTCGAGCGTCAGGGCGATGGCGCGCACGCCTAACGCGGCAATTTCGGAGCGCGCCCGTTCGAGTGCATCGGGCTGGATGTCGGCCAGCGCGATCTGTGTGCCGGAACGCGCGAGGGCCCGGCAAATGCCGAGGCCGATGCCATTGGCCGCGCCAGTGACGAAGGCAACCCTGCCGCTGATGTCTTGCATGCGGAGAACTCCGGAGTCACGTCATTGCGAGGAGCACGGCTGTGGCGGCGTCCCGCGGGAGATCGCGTCGCCGCTGCGTTTCTCGCAATGATCGGAATTCAGGCCGCAGCTGGGACAGGCTCCGGCGTCGCGATGTGCCAGGCGGACGCGTCCGCGAACACCGCCCGCAACAGGCGGTTGTTGAGCGCGTGACTGGGCCGGTGCGCGGTGAAGCGGCCTATGATCGGCGCGCCGGCCAACGCCAGATCACCCACCACGTCCAGCAGTTTGTGCCGCGCGAACTCGTCAGGCATGCGTAGGCCACCCGGGTTGAGGATCTGCGCTTGGTCGACCACAACCGCGTTGTCGAGACTGCCGCCCTGAGCAAGACCGGCAGCACGCAGGTGCTGCACGTCCTCCATGAGCGTAAAGGTGCGGGCACGCGAAAGCTCGTCGCGGAACGTTTCCGCCGTCAGCCGCAACGACAACGCCTGGCGCCCGATCGCCGGCGCCGCAAAGTCAATCGACAGCGCCATCTCCAAGCCTGGACTGCCCGGTCGCAGCTCGGCGAATGCCTCGCCTTCGCTGACCCGTACCGGGCGCCGGATTTCGATGCGTCGGCGCGGCTCGGCCTGATCGACGATGCCAGCGCAGTCCAGCAGGAAAACGAAGGGCGCGGCCGAGCCGTCAAGCGCCGGCACTTCCGGCCCGTCCAGCTCGATCAGCGCGTTGTCCACACCGGTGCCGACCAACGCGGCCATCAGGTGTTCCACAGTACTGACGCGGGCGGAGGCCCAGCTCTCATCAGCCAGGACCGTGGCGAGGCTGGTATCGACCACCCGGTCGAAACGGGCCGGAATGTCGCGGCCAAGGTCGGTACGGCGGAATACGATACCGCTCCCCGCCTCCGCCGGATGCAGCGTCATGCGGATGCGCCGTCCCGAATGCAGCCCAATCCCGACGCAGCCGATCGGCGCCTTTAAACTGTGCTGCCAGGTGTGGTTGGCCATGAAAGCCGGCGGTAGGCCGTCCATCGGATCTCGACTCCAGTACATCGGGCGATGGCATTGCCCACGGATGTGGCGACACTACGGACGGCCGCCGCGCCTCGCCAGTCAACGTTTATTGCCCATTGTTACCTTCATCTGCAGCAGACCGCGCGGAACGCCCGCGCCGCCCGCCGCCGTTCAGCGCCAGAGACGAAGTGCACGCGCCTCATCTGGCATCATGATGTCTGGCGTGGCCTGCGATCGCGCACCCCGGTAACCTCCCGCCACAATGTTGCGGCCGCATCCGTTTCGCGTCTTGCCGAACCCACGGGCCCGCGGGCCGGGCATGACAGTGCTCTCTTCGTCCGGCTTCCGTCGCGCGAAAGCCGAGATCACGTCCTGGTCTGGCTACACGCCGACGCCGCTGCGAGACCTGCCGGACGTCGCCCGATCCAGTGGGCTGGCCGCGGTCAGATTGAAAGACGAAGCGATGCGCTTCGGCCTGCAGAGCTTCAAGGCGCTTGGCGGCGCCTATGCCGTTGGCACCCTGCTGTTGAACGAATTGGCACGCACGGGAGCCGCGTCAGGGGCTACGACGGCAGACCTCGAAGCCGGGACGCACGCACCCGTGACCCGCTGCATCACCGTGACCTGCGCAACAGACGGCAACCACGGCCGCGCCGTCGCCTGGGCCGCGCAACGTTTCCGTGCCCGCTGCGTCATTTTCATCCATGCCGGCGTCAGTCAGGCCCGCGCCGAAGCGATCGCGCGTTATGGTGCGGAGATCCGTCGTGTCCCCGGCGCCTACGACGACGCCGTGCGGGACGCAGCGCAAGAGGCAGACGCTCACGGCTGGCACGTCGTTTCTGATACGTCGTGGCCCGGCTACACCGAAATTCCGCGCACCATCATGCAGGGCTACCGCCTGATGGCGGACGAGGCCGCGGACCAATGGACCGGCGATCCGCCGACACATGTCTTCATCCAGGGCGGCGTGGGCGGTGTCGCGGCGGCCGTCTCCATACACATGCGCGCGCGGTTCAAGCCAAGCCCAGCGCTCGTCGTTGTTGAACCGGATCGTGCCGCGTGCCTGCTCGCCAGCGCCCAGGTGGGGGAACGCACCGCCATCGGCGACGATCTCGACACGATCATGGCCGGACTGGCCTGCGGCGAACCAAGCCTGCTTGCCTGGCAGGAGCTGGACCGTGCCGCCGCCGCATTCATGGCGATCCCGGATGAAGCAGCCGTCGAGACGATGCGCCTACTCGCGCATCGCGGGATCGAATCGGGTGAATCCGGCGTCGCCGGAATTGCAGGGCTGCTGCTCGCCGCATCGGATCCCGCGGCGCGTGCCAGCCTCGGGTTGGACGGCGAGAGCTGTGTCCTGGCGTTCAGCACCGAAGGTGGCACGGACGCCGCTCTCTATACCCGGCTAGTGCAGAGTATTTAGACTGATTTCAATATATTCTTGTGTCTCTTTCAGATTGTGCATGATGAGTTACCCCCAAACGCCGGCAGAGCAAAATCGACACGCGAGGCACAGAATGCCGCACCTCGATCGGGTCGCGGATCGCTGCGGCCGCGGCTGAACGCAACGCGCAGGCGCCGTCGGACGCGCCATCCACGCCAGCAAGGCCGGGGCGTTGCGGCCTCCGGGCAATCGCACCTCCACCCGCGGAGGCATCGGGAAAGTCATCCGCGAGCCACCGACGACACTTTGCATGCCGCCGCCAACCATGCCCTCCCGTTCGACCCGTTGTGGTTGCGCAACGCTGCGATGGCTGCCCTCGATCGACGCGTCATGCGGCGCGAGGTCGTAGCGGCGACGCAGCACGCCAGCAGCGACCGGATGGGTTGGCCGGCAACCGGCACTCCTTGCCGAGGTCTTCTTTGGCCGGCAACATGTCCGTCGTGACGCGGCGTGCGGGCTTACCAGCCGCCGTTGCGCCGGCGAGACCAGCCCGCAGCACGCAGCGCGGCCGCTCGCCCCGCTTCCGGCGCGCGGGAGCCGCCTACCGCAGCAACGCTTCGACCGCCGCAGCGACCCGAAACAAGCGGGCGTCCCCCATCGTCTCGCCCATCAGCATGAGGCCGACCGGAGCCTCGCCGGGGCGATGACAGGGCAGGCTGATCGCGCAGCGGTCAAGGAAATTGCCCAAAGCAGTATTTCGCAAAATCAATAAATTAATCCGGTTATATTCATGTTCTTCCTGAAGGTCGCCAACGCGTGGTGGCACGATTGGCACGGTTGGCATCACGACGCTGTCGTAGTCGCGCGTTCGCGCGTTGAAGCTGGCAATCAGGCGGGGGCGCGCGTTGACCACGTCGAGGTAGTCAGCGGCGGTCATCGACGCGCCACGCTCGATCCGCATCCGAATACGTGGATCGTAGAGCGCCGCCTTGGTCGCCAAAAGGGGCCGGTGCCAAGCATAGGCTTCCGCGGCAGCGAAGCCGCCTTTCGCGTTCACTGCCAGGATCTCTTCGAACTCCGGCAACCGCAGGGACTCGATCTTCGCGCCAGCTCCCGACAGCGCCGACAGGACCCGATCGAACGCTTCCCCGACGTTCCCGTCCACACCGTCGAGCGCAAGATTCGTCGGCACGACCAGCCTCAGGCCAGCCACGGACGCCGGCGCCAGTGGTGTCGGTGGGGCACCGGCCAGCACCGCATCGATCGCGGCACAACACGCGACGCTCGGTCCCAGCGGGCCGATCGAATCCAGGC
This sequence comes from Acetobacteraceae bacterium, assembly GCA_030037665.1. Classification (GTDB taxonomy): domain Bacteria; phylum Pseudomonadota; class Alphaproteobacteria; order Acetobacterales; family Acetobacteraceae; genus JASHVB01. The sequence goes on along the minus strand of JASHQG010000543.1, from coordinate 4,689 downwards.
TCGGTGCCAGCGGCAGCACGCCATCGATCGGCACGCGGCGCGCCGTTGGCTTGTAGCCGACGACGCCGCAGAACGCCGCGGGGATGCGACAAGAGCCGCCGGTGTCCGTGCCAAGCCCCGCAGTAGCCATGCCGTCGGCCACTGCGACGGCGGTGCCGGAAGAACTGCCACCGGGAATGCGTGCCGACGCGCGATCCCACGGCGAAAGCGGCGTTCCGTAATGCGGGTTGATGCCGAGGCCGGAGAAGGCGAATTCGGTCATGTTGGTCCGACCGACCGGGATGAAGCCGGCAGCCAGCATCCGCTGCACCACGGGCGCGTGCGTCGTCGCGGGCGGTGCGTCGGCCAAGGCGCGCGATCCCGCAGCTGTTGACTCGCCGGCGATATCGAACAGATCCTTGAGACAGATCGGGATGCCGGCGTAGCGGCTGGGAGCGCGGCCCGCGTGGCGCATCGCATCCACGGCGTCGGCCATGGTCCGCGCGGCGTCAACATGGACTTTGGTAAACGCACGCGTCCCCTCGCCGGCCGGATCGGTGATGCGCGCCAGGCAGTCCTCGATCAGTGCGCGGCTGGTCGTGCTGCCGTCGGCCAGGGCCTGGGCGAGTTGGTCGAACGTGCGCATGATGGCTCTCCGATGTAGGATTGGACACCATGCCATGACCGAAACGCCTGCCAAGCCAGTGCTGTTGACGGGAGCATCCGGCGCGTTGGGGCGCGTGCTGGCGACGTCACTGTCGGCGGCGGGATGGACACTGCGTCTGACCGACATCGTGCCGTTTCCCGCCGCCATTCCCGCCGGTGCGGCGTTCACTCGCGCCGACCTGAACGACGGCGTGACAATGCTGCGGCTTGCCGAGGGCTGCGGCGCGATCGTGCACCTTGGCGGCGTATCAGTGGAGCGGCCGTTCGAGGAAGTGCTCGGGCCAAATATCCGGGGGCTCTATCACATCTATGAGGCGGCGCGGCGCGAGAAGGCACGGGTGATCTTCGCGTCGTCGAACCACTCGATCGGATTCCATGAACGCAGCGAGTCGATCGGTGCAGACACGCAGTTTTTGCCCGACGGGTTCTATGGATTGTCGAAGGCGTATGGCGAGCTGATGGGCCGCCTCTACTGGTTCAAGCACGGCGTGGAGAGCGTGTTCATCCGCATCGGTTCGTGCTTTCCAGAACCGGTGGATGCGCGGATGCTCGCGACGTGGTTGTCCTATCCGGACCTCTCGCAGCTGGTGATCCGCTGCGTGATGACGCCTGATGTCGGCTGCAGCGTCGTGTGGGGCACGTCCAACAATGCGCGCATGACGTGGTGGCGCGACGATGCTCGCGAGAGGCTGGGCTGGGCGCCGGAGGACAGCGCCGATCCGTTCATCGCGCAGCTCGGCGCGCACGTCAGCGCCGATCCGGTGCAGGAACGGTACATGGGCGGCGGGTTCTGCGCGATCGGCTGGTCGCGTGAGGCGCCGGCGCCACCTGGGCTATTCCGCAACGAATAGCCCACACTGCGAGACACGCAACGCCAGGCTGAATGGAAGACCCGCTGATGCCCGAAGGCACCTTGTATATTGGCAACCGCCGCTACTCCTCCTGGTCGATGCGCGGTTGGCTGGCGGTGCGTCTTGCCGCGCTCGATGTGGACGAAGTGGTCATCCCGTTTTCCCGCCCCGGCCCGACACCGGCCATCGCCCGCCTGTCGCCCAATGGCCTCGTCCCTTACCTGGAACACCGCGGCGCTCGTGTCTGGGAGTCACTGTCGCTCTGTGACTACTGCGCGGAGCAAAATCCGACGCTCTGGCCGGAAGACCGCGCTGGGCGCGCCCATGCCCGTTCGATCGCGGCGGAAATGCACGCCGGCTTTCGCGAACTGCGCGTCGCGATGTGGATGAATCTCGGCCGGGATTTCTCCGGCCTCGGTCGCACGCCAGGCGCACTGGTCGATGTCGCGCGTATCGAGGCCCTGTGGGCTGATACGCGCGCCCGCTTTGGCACCGGCGGCCCCTTCCTGTTCGGCGCAGCATTCAACGCCGCGGACGCCATGTTCGCGCCGGTGGTGAGCCGCTTCCTCACCTGGCGCCCGGAACTGAATGCCGCAACGATCGCCTATTGCCAGGCAGTGCGGGCTCATCCGTTGGTCTCGGCATGGTACACGGCAGCAGCCCGGGAACCAGCGGGCTGGTTGGTAGCGGATTACGAAACCGCAACCTGAGACGAGCCGCTCGGAACGTTTCGCGGCGCCCGGCTGGCGCGCAGAGGCGCGTTCTGCTTAACCCCGTGGATGCTCTGCCGTCTGACGCCCTGCCTTGTCCTCCTGCTGTTGCTCACCAGCTGCGGCGATCTTCCTGAACCATTCCTGGGAAATCCCGGACCGACCGGACGGATTCTGGCGCAGCCGCCAGCGCCGCGGCTCGCCGTACCGCCGCCCACCACTGCGCTGCTGCCGGACGCGGGCGACAGCGTGATGGCTGACACGCTGGCGTCGGCGCTGCAGACGCAAAAGGTCCCGGCGATCGCCGGACCCGCACAGCGCGGCGACTGGAAGCTCGTGACGTCGGCGCGGCTGCAAGGCCTCAGTGTGATACCCGAGTTCACCGTGGTGGACCCCGCGGGCACGGTGCGGGGTCGGGCCGAGGGCGCCGCCGTCCCCGCCGCCGCCTGGTCCACCGCATCAGCCGCAACGCTGCAGGATTCGGTGACCGAGGCCGCACCCCGAATCGCGGTCATGCTGACGAATATCGAGATGGCCATCGAGCGCGCGAATCCGAACAGTCTGTACAACCGGCCCGCGCGCGTGATGGTGGCGGATGTGAAGGGGGCCCCGGGCGACGGTGACCGGGCGTTGACCGACCAGATGCGGCTGCGCCTCGCGGCGCTGGGACCGGTGGTGCAAACCACGCTGACGAATGCCGATTTTGAGGTGGACGGACGGGTCCACGTGGTGCCGATTGCCAACCGTAAGCAGCGGGTGGAAATCCAGTGGATCGTGAAGTCCGCGGCCGGCGACGAGCGCGGGCGCGTCATCCAGCTGAACGAGATTCCCGCCGGATCGCTGAGCCGTAGTTGGGGCGACGTGGCCGTGGAGGTCGCGACTGAGGCGGCGGGTGGTGTGAACGACGTGCTGAAACGACAAACCGGCCACGCCGGAAAACCGCAATCTCCTGTGGATAATGCTGCCGCGGTTCGTGGACAGCCCGGGAAACCGTTGCTAGAAGGCCCGCGTTCCGGCGCGGGCCAACCGGCCCGCTGACCCTCGCGCGGCATAGGCGCAGCATGAAGATCGTTGCCTGCAACAGCAATCGACCCCTCGCCGATGCCGTCGCCGCGACTCTGAACCTGCCGCTCACCAAGGCGTCGATCCGCCGCTTCGCGGATATGGAAGTGTTCGTCGAGATCCAGGAAAACGTGCGCGGCGAGGACGTTTTCGTGATTCAGTCCACCTCTTATCCGGCAAACGACACGCTGATGGAGTTGCTGGTCACGATGGACGCGCTGCGCCGCTCGTCGGCGCGGCGGATCACAGCGGTGATGCCCTATTTCGGCTATGCGCGGCAGGACCGTAAGACGGCGTCGCGCTCGCCGATCAGCGCGAAGCTTGTGGCCAACCTGATCACCGTCGCAGGCGCCAACCGCGTGCTGACGATGGATCTGCATGCGGCACAGATTCAGGGATTTTTCGATATCCCGGTGGATAACCTGTACGCCGCCCCGCTCTACTCGCGCGACATCCGCGAGCGTTATGAGGGCCGCGATGTCATGATCGTCAGCCCCGATGTGGGCGGCGTCGTGCGGGCGCGCGAGATTGCCCGCCGGCTGGGCTGCGACCTGGCGATCATCGACAAGCGCCGCGAGCGGGCGGGGCATTCCGAAGTGATGAACGTGATCGGCGAGGTGGAAGACCGCGACTGCATCCTGGTCGACGACATGGTTGATTCCGGCGGCACGCATTGCAATGCGGCGGCGGCGCTGATCGCGCGAGGCGCGCGGTCGGCCAGCGCCTATGTCACGCACGGTGTACTGTCGGGTGGCGCCGTCGCACGCATCGTGAAGTCGCCGATCGAGATGATGACAATCACTGACTCCATTGTCGCGACGGAAGACGTGAAGCAGGCGAAGAACATTCGCCAGGTCACGATCGCGCCGCTGATGGCCGAAGCGATGCAGCGCATCCACAAGGAACAGTCGGTCAGCTCGTTGTTCGACTGACCGTTCCCGCTCGCGCGACAGCGGAAGAGGTGGACGCACGGGTATTGCGTCTCGCACGCACCACCCTCACCCTACCGCCGATCCGTTTCACGGCTCGGCCCCATTGCGCGGGCGAGGGGAAAGAAGCATGCGCCAAATGACACTTGTGGGCTTCCTGCAGGCCCAGAACTGTACCAACTTCGTCGGCTCCTGGCGTCATCCGGACGCGGCCCCCGACTTCATGTCGGCCGAATACTACCGCCGCATCGGCCGTGCGCTGGAAGCAGGCAAGTTCCACCTCGGCTTCTTCGATGACCGTCTGGCCATGCCGGATCGTTACGGTAGCGATCACGCACTCACGGTCGCCAACGGCATTCGCTGCGTGAAGATGGACCCCGTGACGATCCTGACCGTCATGGGTATGGCGACGGAGAAACTCGGCCTCGGTTCCACTTACACCACCACCTACTACGAGCCTTTTCACGTCGCCCGCGTGTTCCAGACTCTGGA
>JASHQG010000542.1 GCA_030037665.1 Acetobacteraceae bacterium | reverse complement strand
ATAAAAGCGTATAGTCGTGCAACACAGCCTGTGAAGCCAAGTTCGCGAATTTCCGCCAGAAGAGTACGAACATGGGTGCATCCCTCAGTCCATCGCCGGCGGAGATAGGCCTCGAATGCTGATGGGGTGGTCGCCTTCGGCGCCATCCGCTGTCGCGGTGGTAGGGTCTTGAGGCGAATCCACCGGCGAACGGTGCGGTGCCCAAGCCCGGTGGCCAGCCGGATAGCCTCGGCGCTCTCGCCGGCTTCGTGAAGCGATCGAACCCGGTTGAACATCAACTCGCGCATGTCCCTCCCGGCCATACGCGTGCGTGCATGGCCGTTCCCGCCAGACTCGGCCACGAGCGACGGTGGTTTGCCGACAGCGCCGGTCGGCGCTCGGATTCCAGCCAATTCGGCCTCGATCGTCTTGCGGAGGTTCTGCAGCAGATGGAAGCGGTCCGCCACCTGCTTCGCCTGAGGTGCTCCTTTGGTGGCGCCTTCGGCATACAGGCCGTCGCGGTCGCGCACGACGTATTCGATGCCTGGATGATTTCGCATCCAGGCTTCTACACTCGATGCGGCGCGATCAGGTAGAACATCGATCACCTGCCGCCGCTCGAGATCGACGATGATCGAGCCAAAATTGGAACCCTTCCGGCGGCTCCATTCATCGATGCCAATCACACGCGTTGGTCCGCTCTCTGCATTCCGCGACGCTGCACGCCGCAAATTGGTCAGTATGACGTCCCGGCTCACTGGCACACCGAGCCGGCGTGCGAGCCGTTCCGCCGGTCTGCCACCCATGGCATGACCAATGAGGAGAGCCACGTTATCGAGCCAGCGGGTCCGACGATGCCGAGCATCTGCCAACGCTGTCAGGGAAGCGACAAAGGTCCGCTGCACACAAGAAGACGAACGACACCGCCATCGACCTGCATGCACCCTCAACGTGACGGCATCACCCTGGATCGGAAGATCGCGGAGGGTCCGGATGTAGGCACTGTGCCGAGATGTCGATATCGCTCCACAGCGGGGACATTGTGGAGGATCACGAGGCTCGACCCGGATGACCAGCCCGCCGCCAGCCCACCGAATGGCTTCAACACGCAAGCCGCCCGTCTCCGGCACCAGTGACTTTCTCGGCATTTCGGTTCTCCGATCGAGCTCGCCACAGTCCAACCTGCACTCAAATCCCGCCAGACCCCATTTAACGGCAGCACGACACCGGATAGCCGCGGTGGACGAGAAGCCCAGCAGTCCGGGAAACCGCCAAACGAAAGGGGCCGCTCATGCGATGAGCGGCCCCTGGATCAGTTCCTCAAGTCGATTGTTCCGGACGATCAGCCGGAGTCTTTGCTATCCCGCCTGACCGGCTCTCACGGTGAGTCCGGGCTGTAGCCGGGCAGGTTCTGGAGCTGCTCCTGCTGCTGATCCGACCAGGTGCCGATATGCGGACCGGCGCCGAACGCGGGCGTGGAGTGGGTGTAGCTCGGCGACTGGGTATAGTTCTGCGCCTGGATCGTATCCGCCGCCTGATTATCAGCGGTCACGGCTGATCCCTGCTGGCTGGTCGTGGCGGATTGTGCGAACGCGGGCACCGCGCCCGCGGCGAGGCCAGCGGCAAGGCTGGCGGCGACAAGCAGATTCTTCATGACGTCACTCTCCTGATGTCCGAGCCATCGGCAGATGGCCCGGTGACCTCGCGCCGAAGGCCATCGGTCCGTACGGGCCGAGTCCCTCAGGCAGAAAGCCGCAGCCAAGGCAGACTATGCTCGCGGCGCCGCGGAATTGTGCGGTGTAGAGATGGGGATCCGCGATTGCGCCCAGATCGATCGGAATATACTGATTGGTATGATTTATCACCCGGGTGTGATCCTGCACGACTTCCGGTGATCAAGGGGGCCTCGTGCTCGCGGCGAGCCTGCGGCTGCGCGTGACGGAGCACGGCGCCTACATGACGGCGCCGATGCTGCTGCCAAGCATCGCCGCGGATGTCGCGCTGACCGTTAATCGGGTCTGATGCACTTTCGGGGCAGGGTCCTCATAGCCCGACCGACCAAGTCGCTGAAACTGCTACACGATCTGCCGCCCAACACCCGGTGTCATGTTGCCGTTCTGATGTCCGCGTTGATGCGTCAAGACGCATTTGATCTTCCACTTCGTGGAGTGGGTATCAGGATAAGCGATGAAGTGTGCATGGTAGGGGACGGAGCCGCTGGACGTCGGTTGACTTGCTCTGATGCGCGGATTGCTTACCGCCGTTGGGTCGATCGAGAGCGCGATACTTGAAATGGCCGTACCTCCCGACACGATCAGCCCGATAAACGCGATGATGAACACCACCTTAGACCTCAACGGCCGCCTCCCGAATTACGTCGGACTTAAGCCTGAGATGCAGATTGCAGCGAATGACGATAGGCGAATTGCGATGACGGGCTGATCACCCCCAGGTTTTTGCCGGTCTCTCAATTGCGGCAACACGACAGCCGGATTGAGCTGCATGCCGAAGGCAATCTGTTCCATTTCAGGCGGTCCGCCGCCACGCCGGTACCAGCTTGCGGACGATGATCGGCAACGCGATGGCAACAATCAGCAGAATCCCAATCAGAACCGTTATCTCGATCCCCGGCATATTGACCAAGCCCATGCCATAAGTCAGGAAGCCCGTGATGAAGGCGGCGACGAACACACCCGGAATGGTCCCCGAACCGCCGTTGATATTGGCGC
>JASHQG010000541.1 GCA_030037665.1 Acetobacteraceae bacterium | reverse complement strand
CAGCCTGTGGAGCCCTCTGTGCTAGACAAGGCGATGAAGCAGGAACTCTTGGTCGCGAGGCCGAGAAGCCCCGCCATTCATGGCGGAGAAGTCACTGTGATGACCGACCAGATCGCGAGCGTGCCTCCATGTCGCGCCGGCCGGATGCCGTGATTGCGGCGGCAACAGAAACCGGTTGCCGGCCATGCCGGAAACTTGCACCATCTGGCGTCAACGACCGCGGGAAACCATACGCGCGATGCGATGCCAGCCGCGGCGTCGGGTTTGCAATGTCCCGCCGACGGCACGTGCTTGACCCATCGCCCGGCGACAGAGTTTGCCGACGCATAACAAGAAAAGCACCGAACGGGAGGATGCCTTGCTGGAATTCCTCGATCGACAAAAGTCCATGACCGCCAATCAGTGGAAGATCTTCGGTGCCGGCGTGTTCGCCGTCATGCTGGACTTCTTCGACTTCTTCCTGATCAGCTTCGTGCTGGCGTTCTTCGTCGGCAGTTGGCACCTGACCTATGGCGAGTCAGCGCTGATCCTGCTGTCCTCTGGCGTCGCTTCAATTCCCGGCGGCTGGGTGTTTGGATGGCTCGCCGACAAGATCGGCCGCCGACGCGTGTTCATCATCACCGTCCTGACTTTCTCCATCGCCACCGGTTTGATGGCGCTCACGCCGCAGCACAATTGGGGCTATCTGGTCGCGATGCGGTTCATCGTCGGCCTTGGCGTCGGCGGCATGGCGCCGTGTTCTTTGATCCTGGTGCAGGAATTCGTGCCGACGTCAAAGCGCGGCCTCATCGGCGGCCTGACCACCGGCTTGCTGCCCGCCGGCCCGCTGCTCGCCGCACTGCTCAGCGCCTCGCTCGGGCCGGTCATCGGCTGGCGCGGGTTGTTCGCAGTCGGCCTGCTGCCGGCCTTCATGGCGCTGGTGATCCAGGCATGGGTTCCGGAATCGCCGCGCTGGCTGCTGACGCGAGGCCGGTACGAGGACGCGCGGCGCGCTTTGGCCTGGGCGCTGCGCGTGGACCCGGCGACGCTGCCGTTACCCACGACAGTGCCAGAGAAGCAGTCAGTCGACTGGCGTGAACTGTTCCGTTATCCGCGCAGCATCGCGGCCGGCTGCCTCACCGGACTGGCACAGACGGGCGCGGTGGGCTTGGCCCTCTGGGGTGTGGTGTTGTTCGTGCTGGTGTTGCGCGTGACGCCGGCGCAGGCAGCCTATCTCACCATCTGGGTCAGCCTGATCGCCATTCCGGGACGTGCGTTCGGCGCCTGGCTGTCGGAAGCGATCGGGCGCCGTTACGGCGGCGCGCTGACGGCCGTGTTGGGCGCAATCACCATGCTCGCGGCCGGCTACCTTCATGACACGTTTATTGCGGCGGTATCGGTCTATTACCTGATGAACCTGGCGCAGGCCTTCGCCGGCAATGCTAATTTTGCGGTGGTGTTCCCGTACATGACGGAGCTGTGGCCAGCCAACCTGCGGGCCACCGGGTTCGGCTTTGTCTATGGCGTGAGCAATCTGGGCAAGTTCATCGGCCCCGCGGGCCTGGCGCTGATCGCCGGGGCGTCGAACTACCTGACGCCGAAGGCGACCGCGGATGCGATCATCCCGGCGTTCATCTACTTCGCCTCATGGTATGTTCTGGGGGCATTGGCGTGGCTGTTCGTCGCCTTCGAGACCCGCGGACGTACGCTGGAAGATATCGACACTGCGCTGGCCCGGCCAGAAACGGTGAAGGCCGTTGCACAGTAGGTCGGTGCCGCTTGCCCGGTCGTGGCTGCCGCCGCTGCAGGGAACACCGTGTTTCCTGGCTCCGCTCAGCGGCGACGGAGAGACCGGCTGTCGGGCGCGCCGTCGCCCCGATGACATCGGCCTGCGGAGACCCGGCAAAGGCGCCTGATCGAGCCTGTCGCCGATGCGCAGCTTGAGGGCTGACAACTGACCATATTCGGGCCATCTTTCCGCTATGGATGACGCCGCATTCGACAAAGCCCTGGTCGCCGCGTTCTTCCAGCTTGCCGCGCAGCGGGGGTGGGCACACGCCAGCGTCGCCGCGGCGGCACGTGAAGCGTCCTTGCCATTGGACCAGGCACGCATGCGCTTCCCCGCTCGTGCCGTCGTGCTGATCCGCTTCGGCCGAATGGCGGATCAGGCGGCGCTCGCCGACGTGCCGGCCGATGGCAGCGTTCGCGACAAGTTGTTCGACCTCTTGATGCGCCGCATTGACGCGTTGCAGACGCACCGTGCGGGCGTGCTGGCCCTGGTCCGTGCATTGCCTTCCGAACCACCCACCGCACTGCTGCTGGCATGCGCGACGCGCCGCAGCATGCGCTGGATGCTTGAGGCCGCCGGCTGCTCGGCGCGTGGCCTGCGCGGCGAGCTCCGCGTGCGCGGTCTCGTCGGCATCTGGCTGTGGGCGCTGCGCGCCTGGGAGCGTGACGAAAGCGAAGACCTGTCTGCCACGATGGCCGCGCTCGACGCGGCGCTGCGACGTGCGGAACGGGTCGCCGGCTGGGTCGGTCGTGCGCGCCCCGCACCAGAGGCCACTGCAGAGCCGGCAGCACCGACGTCCGACGAATCGCCTCCGTCCCCGGACGCGCCGCTCGCCACAGATCAGGGCAGCGCGTAGCCTATCAATCACACCTGCACGCGCAGAAGGAGTCTAGCCATGGCCAGCGGTCCGCAGTCCAAGCCAGGCGCCACGTCATCCTCCAGCGGTCCTGATTTCGTGGCGGACTTCACCAAATTATTCGCCGACATGAAGCTGCCATCGCTGCCCGACATGGACGCGCTCGTCGCCGCCAACCGCAAAAACATGGAGGCGTTCACCGCCGCCAACCGCGTTGCGCTGGAAGGCGCGCAGGCCGTGGCACGCCGGCACATCGAGATCATCCAGCAGAATATCGCCGAGCTGACCGAGGCGATGCGGTCGCTGGCAACCACCGACGCGCCTCAGGAGAAGGCCGCGCGTCAGGCCGCGCTCTTGAAGCAGGCCTACGAACGGGCGGTTGCCAATATGAAGGAACTCAGCGATCTCATTCGCCAATCGAACACCGAAGCGCTGCAGCTTATCAACAAGCGCTTCGCCGAGGCGATGGACGAGGTGAAGGCGCTGACGCAGAAGGCGACGTAGGGTCTCGCCGTTCGAAAAAACACTGAGCGACGTCACCCTTTCGTCGCAGCGCCAAGCTTCCCTGAACGCCGCATCTTTCCGTCTGCACGCGCGATCACGACCACGCCTTCCGGCGCCTCCGGATAGGTCACAAAACGCCCGAGCGCGCTGCAGAAATAGTTGTTGCAGATATCGGAACGCAGTGCGCGATCCAGCGTACAGCCTTCCGCACCGTGAAACACGCAGGAATCCCGATACGCCACCCGAGGCACGCAAGAGACATAGAGCCCGATGATGGCCCCGGCTTCCAAGTCGGGTCGCGCCTGGCGCACGCGGGCCATGGTTCGTTCATCGAGATACGCGTGCTCTCCGCCGCCCTTACAGCATGAACCGCGGCACAGGCTGCACGCCGTGCGCGCGACCAGGCCGGCCACCCCGTCCGGCTCGGCGCGCACCGGCGAGACGTTGCGTTCCGGATGCTTCATCACCCGCATCGCCCGGAGCGATTCCACCAGATGCATACGCAGGTTGCGGATTCGCGCACGCGTCACCGGCGCCAACGGCCTGTCGCTCAACGGCACAGAAACGATGCGCGTCCCGTCGGGCTCGTTATCCGTCACGTTCGCTTCGATTGCGACCGCCCTCAATGCCATGCCTCCGCGGGGATGAAGCGCAGGTGGTGCAGCATCCCGTCCTGCGCCGCCACCAAAAGCCCCCTCCGGTGTTCGCGTGCCGGCGCGCGACAGAGATACGCCTTGATCGCGGGGCAAGGGAAGCTGTCGCCGGCGTCAGACCGCCGTGGTCGATCCGATCCGGTGTGGCGCCCTACGTGCCATGATGTGCGGGATTGCGTTGCCGGGGATCACTGCCCTCTCAGGACTTACGTGCCGGCACGGCTGAATGGCATGCTGCCTGCCCCATCAGCGAGGAAGCGCCCGGTGCCGGCTCCAACCCCCATCATCCTGGATTGCGATCCGGGGACTGACGATGCACTCGCTCTGCTGCTGGCACTCGCCTCGCCGGAGCTCGACGTTTTGGCCGTCACAGCGGCCGGCGGCAATGTCGGCCTGGAGCTGACGCTGCGCAATGCACTGGCACTGACAGCGCTCGCCGGATCTCGGGCGCCGGTTTACAGCGGCGCCGACCGTCCGTTGCTGGGCGCGTTCGTCAACGCGCCGCGGGTGCACGGCGTCGATGGCCTCGGCGGCATCGCGCTCCCGTCAGGCGGCTCGCCGGCGCCGGGCATCGCGTCCGATGCGATCCGCGCCATTCTCCGCTCGGCGCAGCGACCGGTGACACTGGTCGGCATCGCGCCGGCGACCAATCTTGCCCTGGCACTGGCGAGCGAACCCAAACTTGCCGGCAACGTCGAACGTATCGTGCTGATGAGCGGCGCGTGGGGCGAGGGCAACGCCACGCCCGCGGCGGAATTCAATGCGCTCAACGATCCGGAGGCGCTGGAGATTCTGTTGGCGAGCGGCCGTCCCGTCGAGCTTGCCACGCTGGAATTGACGGCCCAGGCGCAGGCCACGCCGGAACGCATCGCGGCCCTGCGCGCAGCGGGCACTGGCCGTTCTCTGAAGACCGCTTGCGACATTCAGGCGAGCGTGCCGTCGTCGCCGCGCCGCGGCCATGGCGCGGGCGCACCGCTGCACGATCCGTGCGCGATCGCTTATCTGATCCGTCCGGACTTGTTCACGACGCGCGCATGCTCGGTGCGCATGGACCTCGGCCCCGGTCCGAGCCGCGGCCGCACGGTCATCGACCGCTGGGACAGCACCAGTGCGCCGCACAACGCCACGGTGCTCGAAACCATAAACGCCGACGCGTTCTTCGCGCTGCTCGGCGAACGCCTCGCGCGGTTGCCCTGACTTCTTTCGCGCCGCACGATCACGCCACAGCACGCCGGAGACCACGATGAACCCCGCCGAATTGCCATTCGACGCCGATGCCATGTTCGACGGATTGCGCGTCTGGGTCGAATGCGAAAGCCCCACTTACGACCGGGCGGCGGTCAACCGCATGATGGACATTGTCTCGCGTGACCTGGTGATTGCCGGCGCCCGGGTCGAGCGAGTCGCGGGTCGCATGGGATTTGGCGACTGCATTCGCGCAACCTTTGCGCACGCAACACCGAACGTGCCGGGCATTCTCCTCATGGGTCACCTCGACACCGTTCATCCGGTCGGTACGCTGCGCGATCTGCCGCTGCGTCGCGAGGGCAACAAGGCGTGGGGCCCCGGCATACTGGACATGAAAGGCGGCAATTACCTGTCACTGGAAGCAATCCGCCAGCTTGCGCGCGCGCATGTTGCGACGAAGCTGCCGCTGACGGTGCTGTTCACCAGCGACGAAGAGGTCGGCAGCCCCTCGACCCGCGACCTGATCGAGGCGGAGGCGTCGCGCCATAGATACGTTCTTGTGCCCGAACCCGCGCGCGCCGACGGCGGTGTCGTGACCGGCCGTTACGCAATCGCGCGCTTCAATCTTGAAGCCACGGGTCGGCCCAGCCACGCCGGCTCGCGTCCCGGCGACGGCCGTTCCGCGATCCGCGAAATGGCGCGCAAGCTGATCGAGATCGAGGACATGTCGACCGAGGCCTGCACGTTCAGCGTCGGCGTTATTGAGGGCGGCCAGTGGGTCAATTGCGTCGCCACCACGTGCACCGGACAGGCGCTGACGATGGCGAAGCGGCAGGAGGACCTGGACCGTGGAGTCGCGCAAATGCTGGCGCTGCGCGCCAGCGGCAACGACTTGCAATTCAAGGTCACACGCGGCGTCACACGCCCGGTATGGGAACCGAACGCGAAGGTTATGGCGCTTTACGACAACGCGCGGCGTATCGCCTTGGGACTTGGCTACGACATCCGTTCGCAAAGCTCCGGCGGTGGTTCCGATGCCAACTTCACCGGCGCCATGGGGATCACGACGCTGGATGGCCTGGGCGTCGCCGGCGCCGGTGCGCACACACTCGACGAACACATCCTGATTGACAGCCTGGCATACCGCGGCAAGTTGATGGCCGGCCTGCTGGCTTCCCTGCAATGACGGCGAATCCCGCAATCTGGATCTGGCGCGTTGTCCGGGCCCGGCCTCGCCTCTTTGCCGGGCTGGCCTGCGGGCTGATCGCGCGCGCATTGCTGCCGGCACATTTGAGCGCCACCACCGCAGCAGTGATAGCCTGGGACGTCGGCGTTGTTGTCTATCTTGGGCTCGCTGCGCTGCTGTTTGCGTCGGAACATCTCGACCACATGGCCGAGGACGCCGCGGTGCAGCAGGAGGGCGAGTGGACGATCTTCTGGGTGACCGTGGCCGCTGCCCTGTTCAGCTTCGTGGCGATCATCGGTGAATTCGCCAGCGCGGCAAATCTGCCGCCCAGCCGCAAGGAACTCCACATCGCGCTGGTGGCGGTGACGCTGGCGCTGTCGTGGATGATGACCCAGACCACCTTCGCATTCCGCTATGCCCATGAATATTACTCGCATGACCTGGGCGGACCTGATTTCGACCGCGGCCTGGAATTCCCCGGCGAAAAGTGGCCGGACTATCTGGACTTCATGTACTTCTCGGTGGTGCTTGGCATGACATTCCAGGTTTCGGATGTGCAGATCACCTCGCGCAAGTTCCGCCGCGTTGCCATGGTGCAGGGCCTGCTCGGATTTCTGTTCAACGCCATCATCCTGGCGCTGACCGTGAACATTGCAGCCGGACTGGTGTGATGCCGTCCATCGTGGTCTGACTTAATCGGGTCACCCGGGGACAATCTCACCGAGCTGCGCCGGTCGCTGTCCGCGCAGGCGGTGGGTGGCGGAGCGGGCCCGGCTCCGGCACGGTTGACTGCTCGGCCGCAAAGTCACTCGCTGGCGTCCGGAAAATTGCGAGACGACGCTCGCGCAGTTCGTCAACCGGGTGCGCGCATGCCGCGATGCCACAGAACTTACTCAGGAAGACATGGCTGCGGGGATCGGCAAGCGACAGCCATACATCGCGGACATCGCGAGCGGTATCATCAATGCGATACTGACCACCATCACCGCTCCTGCTGAAGGCCTTGCTGGAGCGATGCGCGGTCTGATGTCACTGGCCGCGAACCACATTCACCGAAACGACCTGCGTCACCACGAAAGATATCACCGATTTGACGAAGTGACGCCGCTCCCCACGACCTTCGGCGCGGCTTTTTCAGGAGCGAGGCCGCCGCCCCCAGCGCGTCAATGAGTACCGCCAGGCACAAGGAAGCCGTTCTCCGGCGACCCCCAGCGCACCACCTGGGGGCCGCCGCCGTTCGGGTTCGTGACGCGTGCGTTCTCCTGATAGGTTCCTTGCAGGGCGGGCGCGACGCCGACCGGGGTATCGCACGATGCCAACATGCCGCCTGCGGCGGTCAGCCAGGCGAGCCATGCCAACCGGCGGCACACCCGCGATAAGACTCTCTTCATGGCTTCACCTACTTTGGCTGTTCAGCGCGTGTGGCACGACCGAGGCGCGTGCCGCTGCCTGCGCACCGCGACCTTCGTCTCACAGGCGAGATGTCGGTCCTTCCTTTGGTTCTCCCGCAGCCAGACTATTCGAACCAGAATGGACAGGCGAGGTCAGCCGGCCACGTCCGCCATCCGCCACCCTGATAGGGGCATCCGTGCAGGACGGGACGCCCGGCGGCCCTGAAACCCGCACAAGCCCGTCATCTGAGACGGTTGCCTACTCCGCCGCGCGCACCGCCGACTGATCCGGGAACAACGGCAGGATCTCGCGCGCGAAGCGGCGCATGCTTTGCCGCCCACGCTCGCCGCCGCCGGAGCCACCTCCGTTGATCAGCAGGTAACCGACGCCGACCGGGGTATCGCACGATGCCAACATGCCGCCTGCGGCGGTCAGCCAAGCGAGCCATGCCAACCGGCGGCACACCCGCGATGAGACTCTCTTCATGGCTTCACCTACTTCGGCTGTTCAGCGCGTTTGGCAAGACCGAGGCGCGTGGCGCTGCCTCCGCACCGCGACCTTCTTCTCACAGGCGAGACGTCGGTCCTTCCTTTGGTTCTCCCGCAGCCAGATTATTCGAAACAGAATGGACAGGCGAGGTCAGCCGGCCACGACCGCCATCCGCCACCCTGATAGGGGCATCCCCGCAGGACGGGACGCCCGGCGGCCCTGAAACCCCGACAAACCCGTCATCTGAGACGGTTGCCTACTCCGCCGCGCGCACCGCCGACTGATCCGGGAACAGCGGCAGGATCTCTCGCGCGAAGCGGCGCATGCTTTGCCGCCCACGCTCGCCGCCGCCGGAGCCACCTCCGTTGATCAGCAGGTAACCGACGCCGACCTTCTGCAGCGCCTCGAGCTTGCGCGCGATCTCGCCCGGATCACCGTAGATCGCGCTGTTGACGTTGACCGCCTGCGGGTCTCCGGTCGCACGGTCCGGTCCACCGTGCACGGTGCCATCGGGCCGGGTTGCCAGCTTCAGTTGACGCAGCCGGTTGTGCAGCCGCCGGTCGAGCGCAGCGTCACGTTCCTCGGTGCTGTCGGTGACAAAGAATGCCCGGGTAACGCCGACCTGCATCGGGTCAAACCGCCGGCCGCTTGCTTCCACGGCGCTGCGGAAGACCTCGATACTGCTCGCCACGTCATCCGGTGAGGCATACTGACCGAGCAGGAGATTGAAACCGCGCTCAGCCACGTCGCGGATGGAACGCTCGCTGCCGGCGCCCATCCAGACCTGCGGATGCGGCTTCTGCGCCGGCGGTGGCTCGACGATGATGTTGTTGAATTGCCAGTACCGGCCGCGATGCGAGAACCGCTCGTTTGAGGTCCAGGACTTCAACAGAACGTCCAGGCACTCCTCAAAGCGCGCGTCGGCTTCGTCCATCGATACGTCGAAGCCTTCGAACTCGTTGTAACGGTAGCCTTTGCCGATCCCGAAATCCAACCGTCCGCCGGACAAGAGGTCGAGCGTCGCCGCTTGCTCGGCAAGCAACACCGGGTTGTGCCAGGGCAGCACGATGACAGCCGTGCCAAGGCGCAGATGCCGCGTGCGTGCGCCGAGCCACGTGAGCAGGTTCAACGTCGCCGACACCTGGCCGAAGCCCGTGAAGTGATGCTCCACGACGAACGTGCCGTGAAAGCCCAGCGCCTCGGCTTCGACATTGTATTCGATAAAGTCGCGGAAGCCCTCGGCACTGTCGAACTCGCCGCTGCCGCGCCGCGCCGCCGCGCTACCGAACAATCCGAACCGCATCGGCGGGACCCTCCCTTGGCTTCTTTCCGCAAAGGTAGGCGAGGACGAGCCATGTTCCAAATGCCACTTTATTATCGACGACATAACCGCGAGGCATGCCACACGAAGCCAGCGACTGGCGTACCAGCTGCCGATCTGCGCGGATGTTTTGACCGGTGGTGGCAGCAGGTCCCGGGTCGCACAGCTCCGGAGCGTTCACGCCTTGCTGCCGGATCAGCCTCGTGGAGTGGCGGTTTTGGCTGCCCGAACCACGGGCCGCAGCGCACCATCGGGCGCCTGGTGTGCCCTTCGCAAACGAACACGGGTCGGCACCCGTCCTGATCGTCGCGCTACGGAGTGCCGCGCACGCGCACGCCTCAACACGGGTTCGAACCCTGAGTCATCTGCAAGTCGCACCCAAACGGTGAACAGCGTCGTGACCACGGTTTTTGCGAACTTCCGCGCCAGGTCGTCCTCGTTCTGTTGCCGCGGCGGCTCTGTGCCGGCCCGGGTCCGGCCAGAATGAGCCGCGGCGGTCGCAATCGTTGGCGACGGCCGAGGACTTCGGGCGCGCGCCTGCTTCGCTACAGCTGTAACTTAATAGTCCGCAGAAGGCGCCGCCCTGAAATCCAAAAGTAATCGAACCGGGCAAATCTTCAGGTCATCCCATTCCTGGAACCCTCACGATGCCGGTTCCCGCGCCTGATCCGCAACCGAACGATTGGCTGACAGCCTGCGCAATCCTGCTCCCCTATTCTTGCACGGCCGATCGAAGCCCCTCACGGGTGACCGCAAACCCCTGCCGATCGATGGTCGGCGATCCTCGGGGGTGGCGTCCGTGGGTGATGTAACCGGTGCGTCCCGCACGACGACCCTGTCGTTGCCGGAACCGATTGACATCGCCGCACTCATCGACCGCCACCCGATGAGTCCATTGCAGATCAGGACCGTGGTGTTGTGCGGCCTGACGGCGTTGCTCGACGGCTTCGACCTGCTGGCGATCGGGGTGGCAGCACCTGCGATGGCGGAATCGTTGCGCATCCCGCCGGCTCTGTTGGGAACCCTGTTCAGCGCCGCCTTACTGGGTCTGATGCTGGGGGCTTTCGCCTTGGGCCCGGTTGCCGATCGCATCGGCCGTCGTTCGCTGCTCATCGGCGCCACTGCCATGTTCGGAGTCTTCACGCTCAGCACGGCGTATGCAGCGAACCTGCAGGAGGTGATCGTGTTCCGCTTCCTTGCAGGCGTCGGACTGGGTGGCGCCATGCCAGCGTTCATCAGCCTCGCCGCGGAGTACACGCCGCGGTCACGCCGGCGGCAGGTGGTTGCGCTGCTCTGGGCAGGCTTCCCTCTCGGCGGGGTGATGGTTGGGCTGCTTGCATCATGGCTGATTCCTACAGAGGGCTGGCGCGTCTTGTTTCTTATTGGTGGTGCTGTCCCGCTGGGCCTCGCGCTCATGCTGCTTTGCCTGTTGCCGGAATCGATTGCCTTCCTTGCCAGCCAAGGCGCGGCTGGCCCGCGCATCCGGACTTTGCTGAGCCGAATCGTCCCCGACGCGAACATCGGCGCCGAGGCTCAATTCACTTGTCCAGCCGAGCCCTCTCATTCCGGTGCGCGGGCATTGTTCCAGCACGGTCGGGGACGTGTCACCGCGCTGTTGTGGGGCAGTTATTTTGCGACGTTCTTAATGCTGATTACCACCACGGCCTGGGCGCCGACGTTGCTGGAACAGAGTGGTCTCGCAAGAGCAGAGGCGGCACGGGCAATCGCGTTGTTTGCAGCCGGCAGCGTGATCGGGACACCGCTGGCCGGCATCCTGTTGGCATGGCTCGGGACACGCCACGTCCTGCCGATCGCCCTGCTGGGCGGCGCTGCGACGATTGGTGCATTGGGCATCGTTGGCCCGTCCGCCACATTGGTCCTCGCCATCATGTTCTGTGCCGGGTTTTGCCTGGGGATCGCCAGTTCCGGGCTGATCGCACTCGCTCCGCTGCTTTATCCAACCCCCATCCGCTCCACCGCCGTCGGGTGGGCAATGGGGTGGGGACGGGCAGGTTCGTTTGCCGGGCCACTGACCGTTGGCGTGTTCGTCGCCTCCGGCTGGCCCGTCGACGGTAGTCTCGCGGCACTCGGAATGCCAGGACTGGTGGGCATGGTGCTCACCGCCTGCTTGGCCCGCACAAACATGGCGTCCCGCGACGACGCGACAGCCTAGAGGGGCAATCCCCACCGCCTCCTCGACCTGCCGTCCAGCGTACCGGTCAAACAGTTCAGAGAGACGATCCGGTCAGCCCGAACAAAACGAAAGTCGTCGGGCAATCCGCCCCAGCCTCTTACCCCGTGGCCGCTGTTCGTGATGGGCGCGCGGCCGAGACGGCCGGGCTCGCCTGCGCGGCGATGCCCTTGATGACAGCCGCAATACGGAAGCGCGCTCATGCAAGCGTACCGCAACGATCGCACCGCAAAATCAGGCTGCACAACGATGTTGAGGTCGGCACGATGGATAAAGAGATGGACGATGTCACGCCGACTCATGCGGCAGTGCACGATCTGCGCAGGGCAATGCCCGATACCCTCCCGACGCCGGCCGCTCCCGTGATCAGACGCCGCCAGCGCCACGACCATAAAGGAAGACCATGAGCAACAACACACCAGACGGCGTGGCCGCTCCGCGCCACGCGATGTTGCGCGTCTATCCCGAGCACTGCCAGGGCCACGCACGGTGCAGCGAATTTCTGCCGGAACTGCTGGTCCAGGACGGATACGGACCGGTGCGACTGACGGGGGACGGAGCGATCCCGTCACCGCTCCTCGAACGGGCCAGACTCGCCGTGGCGTGCTGCCCCGAAATGGCGATCGAACTTCTGCCCGCGTGAGGAGATCTCTATGCCGGAACGTCGACCCGTGACGGATTGGGCCAGTGACTTCGATCACCTCGACCCACGATGGGTGGAAAACCCCTATCCCATCTGGAAACAACTGCGCGACACCTGTCCGATAGCTCACACGCGGCGCTTCCAGGGTGTTTATTTCCCGTCGCGTTTCGCCGATGTGCGGGCTATCGCCTATGACACGGAACATTTTTCCTCGCGCCGTCTTTTCGTTCGCGAGAAACACCCGCCACTGACGGAAGCGCCCCCGGTCACCTCGGATCCGCCAATGCACCGCGCGCAGCGCATGCTGCTGATGCCGCCATTTGCCCCCGGCGCGATCCGCAGCCTGGAGCCGCGAATTCGGACATTTTGCCGAAGCTGCATCGCTGCACTGCGCGGCAGGCAAACGGGGGACGGTGTCCTCGACTACGCGCAGCGGATTCCGACCCATGTTACCGCGCTGATGCTCGGGGTCGCCGAAGCCGACGGTAGCCGATTCCGCCAGTGGATCAGGGACTTTTTCGAACTCGGCGTCACCGACCCGGCCACCGTCGAGCGCGTGACCGCGGAGACAACCGCCTATTTTGCGTCCGAGATAGAACGACGGCGCGCCGCACCCCGTGACGATCTGATCAGCTACTTGCTCGATGCGCGTCTCGACGGGAAGAAGCTGAGTGAAGACCACATCAACGGGACCCTGCGCGTGTTGCTGTTTGCCGGCGTGGACACCACCTGGAGCGCAATTGGCGCCTCGCTGTGGCATTTGGCGACCCATGCAGCCGACCGCCGCCACCTGGTGGCCGAACCAGACCTGATCCCGACCGCGGTCGAAGAGTTCCTGCGTGCATACGCGCCCGTGACGATGGCCCGCGAAGTGGTGCGGGATACCACGATCGACGGCTGCCATTTCAAGCGAGGCGAGATGGTCATGCTGCCGTTCGGGGCCGCCAATCGAGACCCGGCCATGTTTGCAGCGCCCGACACGGTGATGATCGATCGCGCCCAGAATCGCCATGCTGCGTTCGGCCTCGGTATTCATCGCTGCATCGGCGCATATCTGGCGCGTTTGGAGATCACGGTCGCCCTTCAGGAATGGCTGGGTGCGATCCCCGAGTTCGAACTCGCGCCCGGCACGAGGGTAACGTGGTCGTCGGGCGCCGTGCGCGGACCACGGTCACTGCCGCTGGTATTCATCGACACCTTGGAATGACCAGGGGCACGAGACAATGCCATGTGGTCGCGATCCCTCCTAACATGCGATGAATGCGAACCGGGGCTCTTCATGCCGAGCGATCCGCTCACTCGGCTCATGATGGACGCCGACAACGTATCAGTCTCCGAGTTGGAAGCGCTGATGCGGCGGGTCAGCCACGCGCTCGCGAAGCGTACGGTTCAACCTGGCGGGGTGACGGGTTAGGGCATGTCCAGGAACAAGTCATGCGATTCTTCTGCTTCCCACAGCAGGAACGTCAGCGGATTGCGCTACCGGAGGCCTTGACGGCTACCCGGTCTGGCCGTTCCGGGAGCATGTGCACGGCTGGTGGGACATCCGGCACCGGCCGAACCTGCTGATGATACACTATACCGATTTGAGAGCGGACCGGGCGGCGGAAATCACGCCGCATCGCCGCGCTTCTCGACATCGACGTCGATGAGTGCGTCTGGCCGATGATCGTGGAGCATTGCAGCTTCGAACACGTGAGACAAA
>JASHQG010000063.1 GCA_030037665.1 Acetobacteraceae bacterium | reverse complement strand
TCGTCAGCGAGCGTCGGCCGAAACCAGTTGGCGCCGGTACCGGTGTTGCCCTGCAACAGCAGAACGCCATTGACCACCTCGCCAGCCGCATTGCGTTTCGCCACACCGATGGTGCGGTAATGCAATTTTACCGCGGGGATGCTCTCACCGCTGATGAACTTGTAGTCGTGGACGACGTAATCGCCTTCCCTATACCCGGGCCAGCTCATGTTCGGCTTGTTCGCCGTTTCCTGGCCGAGCGCAGGAAACGCGGCAGCGGCCAGCAAAGCGGTCACGATCAACGTGCGGACGAACATGTGTTTCCCTCGTGTCATAATGATGTCGTCGCTTATCCTTGACCTGCGTCAGCCCACCCCGGGTGCTTGCCTCTTTTTCCGCCCGGTCAATCCGCCAGGTCGAATAGCTTGCACCAACCGCTCGGACTGATATCGCCGTTCACCACCATGCAGCTGTGCGGTTGGACGAGGAACGTGCAGACCGCGCAGCTGAACATGCCTCTGGACGTCGTATGATACGCGGAGGCAATCTGCGACAGTTTTGCGGATGGTTCCCAGGCGCGCGCCGGCGGTGTTGCGGAGAATCCGCCCAGAGCCGCGGTCATTAAGTTACGCCGTGCCGGACGGCGACAGTCGCAATCGCCGCCGTCGTCACGCCGATGGCGCGACATACCCGTAGCGCAGATTGCTCCGCCCACCGCCATTGGCGAGATAGTCGGTCCTCATCGCCGTAAAGCGATCGTTGCCGATCAGCTCGGCATGCTGTGGACCGAGACCATACAAGGCGGCCGAATTGCCACCGAAAATCGCGGTCTTGAGCGGGCCATTCGCCGGACCCAGTGGCTTGAAGCCGTACTTCTTTTGCATCTCCTCGGGGATTTCCAGCCGGCGCAACCCCTCGATCTGCCATTGTGGCGCGCCGGTCCATACCGCGTCGGTGCCCCAGACGATGTGGTCCGGCCCAAGGCCGTTAACGAGTATCCCCATCAGAGCTGCCGCGAGTCGCGGTTCTGCGACCGCTGTCCACGCGAACAGCTGCCCGAGATCGCCATACACGTTGGTGACGCCATATTTCTCCGGGATTTCGGCAAGATTGCTGGTCCAGGACGAACGGCCGGTGCGGTCGAATTCCGCCATCGCGTCCGCCGGATTTCCGCCGACCCAGCGGTAGGCCGAATGGTAGACGACGAAATTGAGTTGCGGCCAGTCCTTGGCGGCCCTGCCGATGTCGCTGACATCGGCATAGGGCAACAGGCGCGGGAATTTCTCGGCGATCGCCGGTGCGAACAGGCCCTTATGGATGCAGACGTTCCTAATTCCGGCCTTGGCGATCTTGTCGTAAAACGGATACATCAGCTTCTCGTCGTCTGCATGCCACGGATGCCCGTCAAGCTCCTTGTGGGTGTTATCGCCCACCGAGTAGCCCTTCCAGGCGTCGGGCTTGTATTTTTCGATTCCCTCGTCGACCTGCTCGAGCCAGCCGTCCCATCCGGGCGTGATCGTGAAATGCGCCAGCATGCGGCGCGTGCCGGCCTTCTCGTTGACGGCGGTGCGGGTCTTGAACACCTGGCCCTGCGGGATGAACCAGTCCTGCGGCTCGACCGAAGGCGCGTTGGTCAGGATCGTGATCTTGGTATCACTATCCATGTAAACTTCTTTGACGTAATTGTTGAATTTCAGATCATCGAGCGTCTGCTGTTTGCCCGACAGCTCCTTGTTCCAGCCCCATTGGCCGACGGCCTCGCGGGCCTTCACGAAGCCGATCAGTCGCGTATCGTCGCGCAGAAAATGAGTGTGACCGTCGAATATGAACTGGCCGGCATGCGCCGCCGCCCGTTGATCCGCCAGCTCGGGGGTGGCGGCCTCCGCTTCACTGGCGTCGAAATAGCGGCCGAACACCTCGTTGATCGCGACGAATGAAGCTGCCATGCCCGCGGCGGTCCGGAAGAAGCTGCGCCGTGACAGACCCTGCCGTCTGGCCAAGCGGTCGCTCATCGCGATCAGCCGCGTTTCGACCTCTTTTTGCTGCGCGGTTTGTGGCACCGGCAGGTATTCGTCGCTCGATACAATTTGAGTCGGCACGGGCGAAGGGAAAGACGCCGTTTCGGCCGGCAGCAAGCCGCTGATCAGGCCATCGTCGAGGAGTCTCATCGGATCCTCCACTAGTGGTTTCAGCCGTTCACCCGCTGCATCAGCGTGGTCCAACGGTCGATGATCGGCAGAACTTTGTCCGATTTCTCCGGCGGGAACATCGGCACGACGCGGGTTACGCCGGCATCCTTCAGTCGCTTGAGACGGTCGAGGTCTTCGGCGAGACCGAACGATGTAACCTCGATCGATGCCGGATCACGGTTCGCATCGCGCACCATCTTGTGAAACTCGGGGAGCTGAGCGAGGAGGTCGCCACGGGCCGTCGGAATCCAGCCATCACCGTATCGAACCGCGCGTCGGGCACCTTGTGGGAAGGCGCCTCCCACGTGGATGGGCGGATAGGGCTTCTGGACCGGCTTTGGCCAAGCCATTATCGGATCGAAATTGACGAACTCGCCGTGGTACTCCGGCTTCGTCTTCGTCCAGATCTCCCTCATCCCCTCGACGCTCTCGCGCATCCGCTTGAAGCGAGTCGCGTAGACCGTGCCGTGGTTCTCCATCTCGTCCTGATTCCAGCCACCGCCGATCCCGAACAAGAAGCGGCCCTGGCTGACCTGGTCAATCGACGCGACGAGCTTCGCCGTCTGGATCGTATCGCGCTGCTGCACCAGCAAAACGCCGGTGCCGAGCTTGATCAATTTGGTCGCACAGGCGGCGGCGGTCAGCACCACGAACGGGTCCATCGCATCGGCATATTGCTTGGGCAACTCGCCACCGCCCGGGAATGGTGTCTTGCGCGATAACGGAATATGCGAGTGCTCCGGAGCCCAGACGCTATCGTAACCGCGCTCCTCCAGTGCTACGGCCAACTCCGGCGCCGTCATGGAGTACTCGGTGAAAAACATTGCGCCGCCGAACTTCATGCCACCCTCCCTCGTCGCGACCTGACCAGCCAGCATAGGCGATGTTTGCTTGCTGGGCTATGGTGGCCACGGAACAGGAAAACAGAGGAATGCAAGCGAGGAGGCAGACATGTTGGCAATGTGGGTAAAGGTCCGGGTAAAGGCCGCGGAGCGTGAGCGATTCCTCCAGGCGATCGAGGTGGATGCAATAGGCTCCGAACGTGATGAAGTGGGCTGTATTCGCTTCAACGTACTGCGCGACCAGCAGGATCCGAATGTCTATTACTTCTTCGAGGTTTACCGGGACGAGGCCGCGCTGGAGGCGCATCGCGCGGCGCCGCATTATGCTGTGTGGCGCGCGGCAGCCGACACGCTGGATGGACCGGCGCAAGCAACCCGTTGCGATCCCGTGTTCCCCGCGGCAGCGGAGTACTGGGACAAGCGCCGATCGCCCACGTGAGCAATCCGTTCGTGGTCGCGGATATCTATACCAACCCAGGCGCGTAACACAGAGTCTTCCCGGTTCCAAAAGGTAGAAAAACGTCGTGTCCCACATCCGGGTCCAATCGCGGGGAGTGGTGCACGAACAACCAGGCCTGGTTCGGCGCCGCTGCCGTGACCGGCGCAGGGTCCGATCAGGACGGTCGCATCAGGAAGCGGCCGTAGGGCGTCAACGCCGCGTCCTCGTTGACGATGACATGGGTGGCGATGGCGCCGAGGTCGCGTGAGATCGCCTGCAACGGATCGGCGTCGTAGACGGTGCGGGCGCCGTTGAGAGCGATGAGGCGCTCGACGCCGCGACGGACCATTTGGAAAGCCAGCGTCACGTCTCGGCGGTTGCGTAGCACGTCCGCCTCCCCAATTGGGTCACCGGCATCGATGCGCGCCACGGACTCGGCGCGGCGCGCGGTGAAAATCAGCAGACCGCATTCGATCAGCCCCGCGGCCTGGCCAAGCCTGAGATGCAAAGCATCGGATGACGGCCGGCCGCGGGTTCGTAGTGCGGGCGGCACCAGCGCCAGCGCGCGGCGGCCAAGCGCGAAACCAACGGCCGGTAGCACGAACGGAACGACATAGTAACGCGGCGCCCGCGCCAGAGGGTAATCGGGATGTACGAGCCGGCCGGGCGGCGTGCCGGCGAGGATGTCGTTTATTGGGACCGAGCGGTGGTCCGGCACGAACACGTCGTTCAGGTTCAGGCTGAAACTGCCGGTGCCGCGCATGCCGATGGCGTGCCAGTCATCGACGATTTCGATTTCGCGCATTGGCACCACGAGATAGCGGGGATCCTCATGGCCAGCACTGTCCTGGCACAAAACCCCGATGATGGCCCATTGCGCGTGGCGGCAGCCGCTCGCGAATGAATACCGGCCAGTGACGCGCCAGCCGCCGCTGGTGGGACGGCCAACGGCCCGGGGAACGATGGAGCCGACGGTGCGTGCCTCGGGATCGTCGGCCCAGATGTCGATCTGGCCGCGCTCCGGCAGGCAGGCGATCACCCATTCGAGTTCGACCAAGACGCCATAGACCCAGGCGCTGGAGGCGCACCCTTCGGCGAGGATTTCGACCACCTGGAGGAAGGTGCCGACCGAGGTCTGGCGGCCGCCGAACCGACGCGGCTGGAGGAGGCGTAGGAGGCCGGCGCGGCGGAAGTCGTCGATCGTTTCGGCGGGCACGTCGCGGGCCGCCGTGGTTGTTGCCGCGCGGGCCGCGAGAGCGGGCACGAGAGCACGGGCATTGGCGAGTAACTCCGCGCCGGTGGCGACGGGTGGTTGATGCGTGTCGTTCATTGCGGACATGGGTGCAGAGCGTGCCAGGGCGCGAGAGCGACCGGAAGAGGCGTGGTGTGGGATGGCGGGAGGTGCTCCGGCGCTCGCATTCCTCCTCTGGTTTACTTTATGTCCCTTCCATCACAGTGCTATTCAGCAACGATCAGAGGTGATTTCAGCCACTCGCCCGGATGAACGACAGCTCGACAACTCACCTGTTTGGCGATCACCAGAAACCGCCTGAGTACCGCGCGGCACTGATCGCTCCGCTCGCCGCCTGCCCACGCTATTCGCGAATTGATGCTCGGGTTGCCGCGAGCGCATTTGGCCTTTCGGAGCGTCATGGGGAGAGTCAGTCGCACGCGATTTCACGCCTGCGTCGATATTCGGCGACCCCGACCCGCACCCTCGCCATGGAGATCGAGCACCGAGACGACAGCCTGAAGCCAACTCGGCCAGGGGGTCTCAATCCAATTTACTGCCGCAACATTTCCGGCCGCAGACGGAGCATGTTCATCGGCAGCATGGCTGCGTGCAGGATCAGGATCGGCCACAGTTCGCCGAGGTATCCGTAGCCGATGAATGCGACATTGCTGGCGATCGCCAGAGCGCGAAGCGGGACCATCCGCGTCGTGCAGAACGTGGCGAAGACGAGGCCGGCAGCGACATACCCAACGAGAGCGACCGGTGTCATCGGGCAACACTCCGATGCGATTTTCACAGGAAGATTTGCGGAGGTATCTCGTTCCACCGCAGGCTCAGCGAGCCTGTCCGTTCGGCGTTATCTGCCAGCGCGCCCTTGTCGGTGCCAGCGCGAAGGGTGGCGACGGCTCAGGAATGATTCCGACGTCGCGCATGTCACCGTCATCTTCGATGGGCAGCAATGAGGCCTCCCTGTCCAGGTGCACCCACGTCTTGAGCGGCCTGACCGGCATGCAAATGCATGCCCGGAGGAGTGTGACCAAAAACCTGGAAAGCAGATGAGAAAACCGTGCCGGGATCCTGCTGGCCAGCGCCGACCGCAGTGGTCAGACCACGCATCGTGGCGTCGGCGGCCTCGGGCGCGACAAAAGACGAGCCACCCTCAGAAGTCTTCACGGGAGCTTCTCCGTTACGCCGGACTCATCGTTGGATGGCTTTCGGAAAGTGGACCAGCCGTCGCTTAGAATTCGGGGGATCGGTGGCGGATAGGGCGTCTCGCAGGTTATGTTCCGATAACATTTGTCCTGGCATAAAACAGCGATGGGCAATTTCGTTAACGTCGTGCGCCGACGGCACGGACCCCAAATGCGGCACCGTTCGCAGCATGAGACTGTTTGCGCGATTCTGACCTGCAGCAGCGCAGTTCGCGAGGTCGTCACGCCGAGCGTTTTGCGCGGGCTGTCCCAGGACCGTCCGCGTTCGTTTTCCGACCGCACGGGGTCTGGGTGCGGGACTGAAACGCGTCATCCCATCTTGCTCCTTTGGCGGAACAAGGGTCGACCGACAAGCACGACGTCACTGAGGGAGCCCGGTGCTGCCGCGCCACAGCCGTCGGTGTAGTCACGGTCAGTGTAGGGGTGCTTTTACCGACGGGCTGAGAATTAGTTCACAGTCTTGCAATCGCGTCTCTGCAGTTATTTTGCAGTGATCTTCCATGATAATGTTCGTTGATCGGGATA
>JASHQG010000540.1 GCA_030037665.1 Acetobacteraceae bacterium | reverse complement strand
CCGCCACGCCCTCCTGCGTGTAGGCCCCGCGCGCCAGCGCCGCGTAAAACGGCGCATAGAACGCGCCGCGCAAGGTCTCCTGCACCGTGATCGTCATGCGCCCCGCTCCGTTGCCGTGGCAACGCCGATGCCGGACTATCCACGACCGGTCCCGTGGCGCAAAGACCGGGCGGGACTGACCCGCGGCACCTGTGCGGAGCCTCCTGGCGGTGCGGTGAAACGCTGCCCGCGCAGGCCGACGGCGCCGACGCGCGGTGGGCGCAGGGCGCGGTAGAGGGCCGCGGCACATCCGAGATCGCGGGGTTGTCCCTTGTCGGGCCGCCGCCTCACAGGGACAGGTTGTCTCTGTGCCTTGTCGCGATGTGGCATGGCGGGTACTGGTCTTTGCGCCAAGGTGAGGAAACGACAAGGAAACGGCGTGCGCGCTCCATCGAAGAGCCATCCGCTGCGCGGGGCGGTCAGCGTGGCTGCGATCGGCAGTCTGTTCTTTGCGCTCCTTGGACCGGCACCGGACGAGCAGGCCTATGCGCACGCCTTCAGCGTTGCACAGGCCGTGCTCACCAGCGCGCTTTTCCTGGCCATGCTGCTGGCGGTGCCGGGGCGGCGGAAGAGCGCCGCGCTCGATAGCGCGACCGCGACCTAAAAATCGGTGCAGCGACCTTTGTGTTCCCAGTCGCCGTAGCGCGTCGGGTCCGGACCGGCGACCCCGCCGATCTCCTTCGGCATTGGTGGCGCCGGCTGCGGCTTGTTCGGTTCCGGCTGCGCGGGGGGTGTCGGTTCGCTTTCCATGCCCTCGAGTTAGACGCGCAGCGGGCACGACGCAACTCGCCTCGACCGCGCCACCAAGCGAGCGCCACGCGCTCCGGCGCGCCCGACGCAGGGCAGTATCCGCCTGCCCGGACCGCATCCGCGTGAGAGGGCCGGCGGGAACGGTCACCGGCGCGGCGGGGCACGGAGCGCCCCGAAGCCGGCCTTCGACGTCGTGCTGCCGTCAACGACGCGGTGGCGTTGCCGCGTCGCTCAAGGATGGCGTCGGAGGCGCGAGCAGCACGCGGGTCTGCCCTCGATGCTCTCAATCGCGTTTTGATGGGCGAGGGGAATGCATTGCACGGACATCGTGTCCGTTACAATCTGAGACTAATGGTGGCGATCAAAGCGCTAACAGGACACAGTTTGTTACCCTCCAAACAGCATGCTCTATTAGGATGTTGCTGCTGCTCCGACGAACGTTTGCTGCGAGGTCTCGTTTGACTGTGGTTTCTCCCAGATCATGAAATACGAGCGCAGTCTGCAGGCACTTCGTTTCGAGTGGTGCCTGCTCGGTGTTGTCTGGCGCTCGCAGTATTGTTTTCTGTCAAGAGTCGCGCTTGCCATCGGCATCGGATACTGGATCCAGCCCTGGCAGTTGATACCGGATCAGGTTCCGGTCTTCGGCTACTCCGACGACGTGCTGATCGTGGTCATCGGCCTTGTCGCGGCGCGTTTGCTGATCCCGCCACGTCTCGAACATCACCTCGCCCGACAATTAGGCGCCTCCGATGGACTGACCATCCGGGTGGCCGCGATTCGCGCAGATCTGGCCACGCACTGGCTCGTCGGCAGAAGACGAACGCGGCGCGTCGGCGCTCACCTTCTGAAGTTCGCACGAAAAGTCCGGTCGCGGTCGAGGCTCGCCATCGGTGCGTCCGCGCCCGCCGGTCTTCTGTTCGGTCTCCTCGGCTACCGACTGTGGTGGTTCTTTCGCAGCCCGCTTGCGGCCCGCCGTTCGGCCTGCGGGTCGATCGTCGTGGTGGGTGGGGCGCCACGCAGTGGCACGACCTTGCTGCGCACCCTGCTGGGGCGGCACCCGATGATCGCCAGCGGTCCGGAAACGACGGTGTTTCTGCGCCGCGTGTCGTCACCCGAAGACATCGGCAAGCGGCTCGGATGGGATCCTGCCGTGATCGCGACATGGCAACGCGAAAGTCGCTCACAGGTCGAGTTCATCGAACGATTCCAGCGCGCCATTCTGGAGCGGTCCGGCAAAGCGATCTGGGTGGAAAAGACCCCCAAGAACGCTGGACGCTTCGGATTTGTGCGCCGGCATTTTCCGCATGCAAAACTCGTCCACATCGTCCGCGATGGCCGCGACGTGGTTTGCTCACTGCGGCGGACACCCTTTGCCAAGCTGGACCACGCGCCGTCGGAGAGCGTCGCCGCGGCCCAGCGATGCGCGGTCCAGTGGCGTGCCGGTGTGCGGGGAGCCCGACGCTTTCGGCGCGATCCTCGCTATTACGAGCTCCGCTACGAGGATCTGGTACGTGACCCGGAGGCGGCACTGAGGCCTCTGGTCGAGTTTCTCGGTCTGCCATGGAGTGACGGCGTTCTTGTGCCGTCGGGCGAATCTGTTGAGGACCCGGGCGATAGCGCCATCGATGATCCGGGAACGATATCGGCAGCGGGGGCGATTTTTGCCTCATCGATCGGTCGATGGCGGCAGGATCTCACGTTTGCGGATTGTCGCGCATTGCACCTCCTCATTGGGCCGCTGCTTGTCGAGCTCGGCTATGAGGACAGCGCGACATGGCGCGTGGCTCGGCCACCCTGACGCCGCGGTTTGCGCGTCCACTCCCGTCGTGCGTCGCGACCAACCGCCATTGAGCGAGGCGATTCGAAACGTCCACTGCAGGGCGCGGCGTTCCGCGCAACGCTCGGGCGCTCCTGCCGGACGCAGGTGTGCGGATCACGAATTGCGCCGCTCGGGTGCCGGAATGGCCTGGATCCGACCAGGCGTTCGATGAACGGCGGCGAATCACGGCGCGTGTCACGCGAGACGCGAGAACGGCGTCGCCCGGCGCCTGACGCGTGTGAAGGCCGGTGTGCATCGGTTCGCACCGGTGCCGGTCGATGAAGCGCAAAGAGCGATCAGCCGAGGACACAACGATGAAACTGCTCGCTCCGGGCAACGACAATGAACAACGTAACGGCCTCTCGCCGCGGCGTTGCCAATGACGACAATGTCGCGGGCCGCGTCCGAACACGCTGCATCCGGCGGCGTGTGCGTGGCGGACCAAGCGCGTCACGCGGTGAGCTTCCCACCTTATCAGCCCGGCAGTATGGTCCGCTCATGCGGCGCGTCGGCACTCAACCGCTCGGTTTGTTCTGTGCGCAGCTCGCGCTCGTCGCGCAGCTCGCCTTCGGCGCCGCAGTGCCCAACATGGAACGGCCGCTGGCACTCTATGAGGCTGCCCTCATCTGCCACGCGGGATCGGCTGATGCGGGCAAGACGCCACCGGCTCAGCACCATCACGTGCCGGTCAGCGCGTTCTGTCCGCTTTGGACGACACTGACCGCGCCAGGTGCGCTGTTGGCCTCTGCGGGCCCGCTGCTGCCCGCGCCGGTGCAGACGCTGTTCCGTCGCGCCGGGCTGCCGCCGCCCGCCACCGCGCCGCCTTCTGTTCGCTTCCGCCTCGCGCAGTCGCGCGCACCCCCCGTCCTGGCCTGAGTTCCCGGTCTGCTGTGACCCGCGCGGCGCCGCACGCGCCACACAACTCACGTCCAGGAGTCCAGTATGCGTCGAACAATCCGGCTGGCCGCGGTCGTCGCGGCCGGCGCCGCCATCGTTCCCCACAACGCCTCTGCGCATGCCGTCGCCGGCGCCCGCATCTTCGTCAACACCAACCTGATCGACGATCCCGGTGTTGGTGATGAGGCCAATCTGCCGCTGATCTCGCTGCAAAGCCCGGACGCTGACACCTGGGTCACCGACGCCAACTTTGAGTACGACAAGACCATCACCCGGCAGCTCGGCTTCGGCGTC
>JASHQG010000539.1 GCA_030037665.1 Acetobacteraceae bacterium | reverse complement strand
AGGTTCAGGTTGAGATTGGCGATCGCCGGCATCCGTGAACCGAACGTCGCCGTCAGCCGGACCAGCGCCGTGATTCCCTGCGGTGTTGCAAGGTCGATCCCGAGTCGCGCCATCGCCTGCGCGCGCAGCTGCGCCATCGCGGACAGCGACGCCATGGCGGAGAGCGACGGCAAACTTAGCTGCGGCAGCGCGAAGGGTGGCCCCTGCAGATCTGGCATACCGAGACTCATCCGCGTGTACAACGCCATCGCCGCTTGCGCGTTCGCCGAAAGGCTGAGCGAGGCGTTGGTGCTCAAATTGGGCAGCAATTCGAGATGTGCGGTACAGAAACAGCTCACCGTCCGGCCCCCTCAGCAGGCTCTAAGCCACGTTCGGTTCGCTCACTTCGCGGGCTGCTGATCCTGTTGTAAGCAGCGCCCCCAAAGCCGGTCGTAAGCTCCGAGGGCCCGATCGTGAAGTTAGTAACAGCGCCATGAGCACCACTGTCATGCGTGCCACGGTCATTGGTGCGGACAAGCAGCGCTGGCGCAGGAAGGCTGCGCCAATCCCCTTCATCTCCGACGCCAGACAATGTCACCCGGCCCAAAACGTCACGATGAGGTCTCACGAACCGCCGCAACGCGAGAGTGACTTTGGCCTCTCACGGGTGGACGGCTTATCGACCGTCACATTTCGCATCGGGACCGAATACCACGCCCCGCAGCGCGCTGCCAACCGAATTGGGCCCGCGGCCAGCTATCCCGCCGACAGAGCAATCCCATGGCGCGGGGCAGCAGCATCGGCAGCCGCGAGAGAAGCAGCAGTGGGACAATCAAGCGGAGGTCAGCCGGCTCATCGGCGCTCTGAATGCCCAACTGACCGGCAAGTCGGCGTCGGTCGAGTCAAAATGCGGCGCGACGAATGATTGGTGCTGTGGGCCGCAGCACGGCTGGGCCGGGGTGTCAGTGGGGGGCGCGTGCGCTGTCCCAAGAGCGGCAGAATTCGGGGCAGCAGCCGCCAGGCGGGTTGACCACGACACCGGATGAAATCTGAGACGGCAGGCAGAGCGCGTTGGTCGGAAATCCCGAGAGGGCTGTCGGGATGTTCCGCCAACCGCGCGATGGTAGAAGGGCAATCGAGCGGATGCACATGGAGGCCGGGGTGGCATCGTCGATCACGTCATCGCTGTGCCCGGCACGCAGCGGATCGAGGAAGTTCAAACGGCTTTTGCTGCGTGTCGTCCTGAAACAGGCGACGTGGTCGTTGCCGAATTGCGCGTCGATGCCATTCGTGCGCTGGTGACGTGCCGCCGTGTCATCCACAGTGATCCAACGGGCGGTCAGCGGACCCGCCTGCGGTACGTCGCCCGCTCACCTGATGACGTCATCGGGGCCGACGATCAGCGCGCGAAGCACCTGCCGCTTCGCGATGCTGATGCCCATCGCCGCAAGCAGCGGCGTCAGCCGTGGCACCGCCACCTGTCCCTCACCGTGCTGCATCAGCACGAAGCGCCGCAGCTCCGGGTCAAACGCAAACCGGCGGCCCTTGGGGACCGCCGGTTTCTTCTGTTCAGCCTCAGGCGATATGCCGATCAGCGTACCGAGGTAATCGCGTTGCGGTTCTGTGCCCAGCACTGCTCACTGTGTTCGAGGCACGTCGGACGGCTCTTGCCGTAGCTGATCGTCGCGATCCGCGCATCCGACACGCCTCTGGCCTTCAGGTAATCGGCCGCGGAATTGGCACGCCGCTGGCCCAGAGCGAGATTGTACTCCTCGGTGCCGCGCTCGTCGGTGTTGCCGGCAACCTGCACGCTGACGCTGCCGTATTTCTGCAGCCACGCGGCCTGGCGATCCAACGTTGCGCGGGCGTCCTCCTTCAGGTTCGCCTTATCGAAGTCGAAGAACACGCGATCGCCCACGTTGGCGACCAGATCTTCCTCACTCCCGGGCGCCGGACCCGAGGTCGCAGCGGCACCGGTGCCCTGCGTGGCGGCGGTTTCCTTGTGCGCGCACGCCGCCAAGAGGGCGACGGCGGCGAGCGCGCCGAGCATCTTGATGTTCATTAGTTCTGGTCCCTGGAAGGGGTGCAGGCGGTCGGATAGGCAGAGGACGCAGGCGTGACGGTAATCCGTTGCGCCAGCGCCTTGGATTAGCTTGTGATGCTCAAACCGGTCAAGTTCATGAGACCTGCTGGTCAATGTAGAGCATCCACGACACGTCCCGCTGTCGCTCCGATGCAACACCTCAGCCGCCGAGTGGCGACCACGCCGGATCCGATGCCGCCATGGGTGTCGGCACCATCCGTTGGTTGAAGCCGGTGATGTCCACCGACATCAATTGCGATGATACCGCGCCGCGCCCGCCCGGCGTCTCCTGCCAGAACATAATGACACGGCCGTTTGGGCAGAACGTTGATCCCTCCACCAACCAACCCTGCGCAAGGGTGCGCTCGCCCATGCCGTTCGGCTGCATCACGCCAATCGAAAAATTGCCTTGACCGCCGCCATAGCGCGTGAAGGCGATCAGGTCACCACGCGGCGACCACACCGGTTCGCCATAACGCGCATGGCCGAAGCTGATCCGCCTCACGCCGGAGCCGTCAGCACTCATCACATAGATTTGCTGGTCGCCGTCGCGATCCGATGCGAACACGACCTGAGAGCCGTCCGGGCTGTAGCACGGGCTGACGTTGATGGAACTGGCATCCGTCAAACGCCGCACTGCGCGGCTGCCCACGTCGACGACGACGATCTCCGAGCCGAGGTCGCGCGACACCGACATGATCACCGCCCCGCCGTCGGGCGAGAACCGCGGTGCGAATGTCATGCCCGCGAAATCGCCCAGCAGAGTCTGGCGTCCCGTTGTCAGGTTGAACAGGTAGACGCGCGGACGATTGTTTGCGTAGCTCATATACGCGATCTCGTCCTTCGACGGATGGAACCGCGGCGTCAGCACCAGCCACGATCCGTCGGTGAGGAAGCGATTGTTTGCGCTGTCCTGGTCCATGATCGCCAGACGCTTGGTACGGCGGTCGCGTGGCCCGGTGGAGGCGACGTAGGCGATGCGTGTGTCGAAATATCCCTTTTCACCAAGCAGCCGCTCATAGATGACATCGGCAATGATATGCGAGATGCGCCGCCAGTTGCTTTGTGTGGTGGTATAGGCCGTGCCTTGAATCTGCGCCTGCGGCAGCACGTCCCACAGACGGAACTCGACGCGCACATTGCCGCCTTCTCCCGCGGCGCTGCCCGACACCAGCGCACGCGCGCCGATCGCCGCCCAGTTCTGGAAATCCGGCGTCGCGGCCGGCGGCAGGGCGGGCTGGGTGAAGGACGCCGCAGGCAGCGGCCGGAACAGGCCGCTGTTGCCGAGGTCGTTGGTGATCACAGCCGCAATGTCGCGACCGAGCTGCCCTGCGTCCCCTCCGCCGCCGGTAAAGTCCGGGATGGCAATCGGGATCGGCGCCACACGCGCGTGGTTCACGTCGATGACGGCGGATTCCGCGCTGTTCCCGGGCGGCGGCGCGCCGGGCGGTGGCGGAGCCGGTTGCGCGTGCACAGGCGCCTGCACGGCCAGTGCCGCGGCGGAACCAGCGGCGCCGGCGAGCAGTGCACGGCGGCCCACGGTACGTTTGGGGATGTAGATCATAAGCCTCTCTTTCACCATTGGCGGCCGGGTATCAACGCATCTCCCTGTCATGCGACGAGACTGCGCGGCCATCACCGCCTCAAGGACTGAAGCGGAACGTGAGGACGTTGTTTTTGCCAAGCATGCGGGCGGGAAGCGGCAGGTTGGCGCAGCGGGGATCCAGCACCGCATTGATCGCCCGGTCGGCAAAGGCGCGGAACACCGGATCAGACAGCCGTGCCCGATCGCCGCCGGTCACGTCTGCGACACGCGCGGTACCGTTCGCATCGGTGGTCACCTGCAGCATCACGCGCATCCTGTCGACGCCGGGCGCGCCTGCGTCGTAGGTCCAGCATGCCCGCACGTGATCGCCGATCGCGCCGCGCTGCGATGCTGAGAGCGCCGCAGTGTCGTTGCTCAGTGGATTGCCGCCGCCGTTCCGCGGTCCGCCCTCCTGTGGGTTGTACTGTGCCCGCGGCGGCTTCTGTTGTTGAACCAGCTGGCGCAGCTTCTCCAGCGTGTTCATGAGCGCCTGACTGT